>NZ_CABVGP010000001.1:1500000-1590000 GCF_902497555.1 Amycolatopsis camponoti
CGGCGTCCTGCTCGGGCTGATGGCGGCCGTCGAGCCGGCCGGACCGCTCTGGCACGCGCAGTTCGTCGGCGTCCGGCCCGGACACCAGGGCCGGGGCATCGGCGGGCGGCTGCTGCGCCACGGCCTCGACCGCGCGGACGCCGAGGGCGTGCCCACCTACCTGGAGGCCAGCTCGCCGGACAGCACGCGGCTCTACCGGCGGCTCGGCTTCCGCGACCACGGGCCCGCGTTCCGGCCACCCGGCGGACCGCCGATGCAGCCGATGCGGCGTCCTCCGGCCTGAGCCGTTACCGGCGAGTACAGTGCGCGTTCGAACGCGAGGAGGAAACCGTGACCGAACGCTTCGGCAGCTACCAGAACGAGCTCTACCTGCAGGGACTCGGTGGGGTGCTGCCGCCGTGCTCGACCGACGCGACGAAGCTCGAAGCGTCGGCCCGTGAGGTCATGGCGCCCGGCCCGTTCTCCTACGTCGCCGGCTCGGCCGGCTCCGGCGCGACCGCGCGCGCCAACCGTGAGGCGTTCGACCGCTGGCGCGTCGTGCCGCGGATGCTGACCGGCGCCACCGACCGCGACCTCTCGACCACGGTGCTCGGCACCCGGCTGGCCGCGCCGGTGGCCGTCGCGCCCGTCGGCGTCCAGTCGATCGTCCACCCGGACGCCGAGTCCGCGACCGCCCGCGCCGCCGCCTCGACCGGCCTCCCGTTCATCCTGTCCACGGCGTCGTCGACCGGTATCGAGGACGTCGCCGCGGCCAACGGCGACGGCCCGCGCTGGTTCCAGCTGTACTGGCCCGGCGACCCGGACGTCTGCGCGAGCCTGCTGGCCCGGGCGAAGGCGGCCGGCTACACGGCGCTGGTCGTCACGCTCGACACGTGGACGCTGGCCTGGCGGCCGTCCGACCTGGACCAGTCCTACCTGCCGTTCCTGCAGGGTGAGGGGCTCGCGGTCCCGTTCACCGACCCCGTGTTCCTGTCCCGGCTGGAGAAGACGCCGGAGGAGGACCGCGGCACGGCCATCCTGACCTGGATCGGCATGATCACCGGCACCGACCGGACGTGGGACCAGCTGCCGTTCCTGCGCGAGCACTGGGACGGCCCGATCGTGCTGAAGGGCATCCAGCACGTCGCCGACGCGCGCCGCGCGGCCGAGGCCGGGATGGACGGCATCGTCGTCTCGAACCACGGGGGCCGCCAGGTCGACGGCGCGATCGGGGCGCTGGAAGCGCTGCCCGGGATCGTCGCGGCGGTCGGCGACCGCATGGAGGTGCTCTTCGACTCGGGCGTCCGCACCGGCGCGGACGTGCTGAAGGCGATCGCGCTGGGCGCGCGGGCGGTGCTGGTGGGCCGGCCGTGGGTGTACGGGCTGGCGCACGCGGGCGAGGACGGCGTCCGCCACGTGCTGCGGAGCCTGCTGGCCGACTTCGACCTGACCATGGGACTTTCCGGCCACCGCACCCTCGCCGACCTGGGCCCGGACTCGCTCCGGCGGACGTGAGATAACAAAACGGGAAAACCGGGGACAGCTCGGGAAGCGGCGGCTACTGTTCGAGTCCCATTGCGGGCCGTCGGGGCGGCCGGCTCAAGTTTTCCTTTCCTGTTGGGGGTTTTCCATGTCTTCGATCATGATGCGGATCGGCATCCTGTTCGCCGTCCTCGGCTTCGGCTCGCTCGTGCTGGAGCAGTTCGACTACGAGTTCCGGCTGCTGTCCTGGGCCACCGACATGCAGCCCGGCTTCGGCATCGTGCTCGGCCTGGTCGGCGTCGCGCTGATCGGCGGTTCGGTGGCGATGAACCGCGCCAAGTCCGCGCCGCAGCCGCAGCAGCAGTTCGCCCAGCAGCCGCCGGCGCCGGGCCAGTTCCCGGGTCAGCAGCAGCCGTACCAGGGTCAGCCCCAGCAGTTCCAGGGCCAGCCGCAGCCCCAGCAGCAGTACCCGCAGCAGCCCGGCCAGCAGGGCTGAGTCCGGCTCCGAAGGCCTCCGCACCTCCCGGTGCGGAGGCCTTTCGCGTGCGCCCGGTCACGCGGCGGGGATATTGGGAGGCCGGTCTCGTCACGCACGGCTATCCTCGGTCCAAGCATGTCCACGTCATCCCCCTTCGAAGCGCTGCGTGCGCGCCTGCCCGAGCTGATGCCGCGCGACGAGCAGCGGCTGCGCCGGCGGCTCGACGGTGCCCGCAAAGCCCGTGACCGCGACGCCGCCCTCGCGCAGATCTCCGCCGACATCGACCGGGCCGAGCTCCGCATCGCGTCGCGCCGCGAGAGCGTGCCCAAGATCGAGTACCCCGAAGAGCTGCCGGTCAGCAAGCTCAAGGACGAGATCGGCGCGGCGATCGCGAAGCACCAGGTCGTGATCGTCGCGGGGGAGACCGGTTCGGGCAAGACCACCCAGCTGCCGAAGATCTGCCTCGAGCTCGGCCGCGGCATCCGCGGCCAGATCGGCCACACCCAGCCGCGGCGGCTGGCCGCCCGCACGGTCGCCGACCGGATCGCCAGCGAGCTGAAGACCGAGCTGGGCGACACCGTCGGCTACAAGGTCCGGTTCACCGACCAGTCCGGGCAGGACACGCTGGTCAAGCTGATGACCGACGGCATCCTGCTCGCCGAGATCCAGACCGACCGCTCGCTGCGCCAGTACGACACGCTGATCATCGACGAGGCCCACGAGCGCAGCCTCAACATCGACTTCATCCTCGGCTACCTCAAGCAGCTGCTGCCGCGGCGTCCCGACCTCAAGGTGATCATCACCTCGGCGACGATCGACCCGGAGCGGTTCTCGAAGCACTTCGACAACGCGCCGATCGTCGAGGTCTCCGGCCGGACGTACCCGGTCGAGGTGCGCTACCGCCCGCTGGTCGACCCGGACGACCCCGAAGGCGACGACGAGCGCGACCAGACCCAGGGCATCCTCGAAGCCGTCGAGGAGCTGTGCGCCGAAGGCCCGGGCGACGTCCTGGTCTTCCTTTCCGGCGAGCGCGAGATCCGCGACACCGCGGACGTGCTCAACCGGGCGGACCTCCGCAACACCGAGGTCCTCCCGCTGTACGCGCGGCTCTCGGCGGCCGACCAGCACCGCGTGTTCCAGCAGCACACCGGACGCCGGGTGGTGCTCGCGACGAACGTCGCCGAGACGTCGCTGACCGTGCCGGGCATCAAGTACGTCGTCGACCCGGGCACCGCGCGCATCTCGCGCTACAGCCACCGCACCAAGGTGCAGCGGCTGCCGATCGAACCGGTGTCGCAGGCGTCGGCGAACCAGCGCAAGGGCCGGTGCGGCCGGACGTCGGACGGCATCTGCATCCGGCTCTACTCCGAGGACGACTTCGAGGCGCGGCCCGAGTTCACCGACCCGGAGATCCTGCGGACCAACCTCGCGTCGGTCATCCTGCAGATGACGTCGCTGGGGCTCGGCGACATCGCGGCGTTCCCGTTCGTCGAGCCGCCGGACCGCCGCCAGGTCACCGACGGTGTCGGGCTGCTGCAGGAGCTGGGCGCGTTCGACAGCGCGGCCGCCGGGAACAGCGACCGGCGGCTCACCGACATCGGCCGCAAGCTCGCGCAGCTGCCGGTCGACCCGCGGATGGGCCGGATGGTGCTGGAGGCGGCGAAGAACGGCTGCGTCCGCGAGGTCATGATCATCGCCGCGGCACTGTCCATCCAGGACCCGCGGGAGCGGCCGGCGGAGAAGCAGCAGGCGGCCGACCAGCAGCACGCGCGGTTCGCCGACCCGACGTCGGACTTCCTCGCCTACCTCAACCTGTGGGAGTACGTCGCCGAGCAGCAGAAGGCGTTGTCCGGCAACCAGTTCCGCCGCATGTGCCGCACCGAGTACCTGAACTACCTGCGCCTGCGCGAGTGGCAGGACATCTTCAGCCAGCTGCGGCAGCTGGCGAAGCCGCTCGGCATCTCGCTGAACACGAACACGACCCCGGTCGACCCGCAGCGCGTGCACACGTCGCTGATCGCCGGGCTGCTCTCGCACATCGGGCTGAAGGACCCGGCCAAGGGCGACTACCTGGGCGCGCGCGGTGCCCGCTTCGGCATCTTCCCGGGGTCGGCGCTGTTCAAGAAGCAGCCGCGGCTCGTGATGTCGGCCGAGCTGGTCGAGACGTCGCGGCTGTGGGCGCGGGTGAACGCCCGGATCGAGCCCGAGTGGGTCGAGCCGCTGGCCGGGCACGTCGTCAAGCGCACCTACTCCGAGCCGCACTGGGAACGCAAGCAGGGCGCGGTGATGGCAACGGAACGGGTGACGCTGTACGGCGTCCCGCTGGTCGCCGACCGCCGCGTCAACTACGGCCGGATCGACCCGGAGATGTCGCGGGCGCTGTTCATCCGGCACGCGCTCGTCGAGGGCGACTGGCAGACGCGCCACCACTTCTTCGCCGAGAACCGGGCGCTGCTGGACGAGGTCGAGGACCTCGAGAACCGGGCCCGCCGGCGCGACATCCTGGTCGACGACCAGACGCTCTACGAGTTCTACGACGCCCGCGTCCCGGCGGACGTCGTCTCGGTGCGCCACTTCGACACCTGGTGGAAGAAGACGCGCCACGAGCAGCCGGACCTGCTCTCGTTCGAGAAGTCCATGCTCATCAACGAAACCGCGGGTGGCGTCCGCGAGGGTGACTACCCGGACTCGTGGACGCAGGGCACGCAGGTCTTCGCGCTGACCTACCAGTTCGAGCCGGGCGCGGACGCGGACGGCGTCACCGTGCACATCCCGCTGCCGGTGCTGAACCAGGTGACGCCGGACGGGTTCGACTGGCAGGTGCCGGGCCTCCGCTCGGAGCTGGTCACCCAGCTGATCAAGTCCTTGCCGAAGGCGTTGCGGCGCAACTTCGTCCCGGCGCCGGACACGGCCCGGGACGTCCTTTCGCGAGTGTCCCCTTCGGACGGTCCGCTGCTGGAGGTGCTCGGCCGCGAGCTGCGTGCGTTGCGCGGGGTGCTGGTGCCCTACGCGGACTGGGACCTTTCGTCGGTGCCGGAGCACCTGAAGATGACGTTCCGGGTGGTCGACGAGCGCGGCAAGCGCGTCGCCGAAGGCAAGGACATCGAGGCGCTGCAACGGAAGCTGGCGCCGAAGGTCCGGGAGACGATCTCGAAGGCGGCCAACACGCTCGAAAAGGCCGGGCTGACCAAGCCGGCGTTCGGCTCGCTGCCGAAGGTGTTCGAGTCGACGCAGCGCGGCCACGACGTCAAGGCGTACCCGGCGTTGGTGGACGAGGGCGCGTCGGTGGCGGTGCGGCTGCTGGACACGCCGGCCGAGCAGCGGCACGCGATGTGGGCGGGCACGCGGCGGATGCTGCGGCTGAACCTGAACTCGCCGATGAAGTTCATCACGAGGTCGCTGTCGAACTCGTCGAAGCTGGTGCTGAACCGGAACCCGCACGGAAGCGTGGCGGCGCTGTTGGAGGACTGCGTCGACTGCGCGGTGGACGCGCTGATGACGGCGGGCGGCGGCCCGGTGTTCGACGAGACCGGCTTCAAGGTGCTGCTGGAGAAGGTCCGCGCGGGCCTGCACCCGGTGGTGCTGGACGTGCTGACGGACGTGGAGAAGATCCTCCGCGCGGCGAACGACGTCGAGGTGGCGCTGCCGTCGGCGCGAGGTCCGGCGGAGTCGCTGGCCGACATCCGGGCCCAGCTGTCGGGCCTGGTGTACCCGGGTTTCGTGACGGCGACGGGCGCTTCGCGGCTGCGCAACGTGGTCCGCTACCTGCAGGGAATCCTGCGGCGGCTGGAGAAGCTGGCTGCGGAGCCGACCCGCGACCTGCAGCGCACGGCGGACATCGCGTGGATCACCGCGGAGTACCGCGACGCGCTGGCTTCACTGCCACCGGGGACTTCGTCACCGGCGCTGGACGAGGTGCGGTGGATGATCGAGGAGCTGCGGGTTTCGTTCTTCGCGCAGACGTTGGGGACGGCTCATCCGGTGTCGCTGAAACGGATCACGAAGGCCATCGACGACGCGCTGGCCTGAGCGCCGTCACCGTCGGTGGTGTCACTGCTGGTCCGTGTGGTGCCCGGTGGGCTCCTGGGTGGAATGTCGGGCTCGCAACTTCCGTCGGTTGACCGCGCGCGGATGGGCGTCAAGCCTGGGACGGCTGAAGACCTCCTGGGAAAGGATCTTCCGATGTCCTCAGGTGTTTCGTCCGCCAAGCGCAGAATCTTCGCCACGCTCACCGCGCTCGTCCTGCCGCTCGCCGTCGTCCTCGCGCCGGCCGCGCACGCCGCCGAGGGCGGGGGTTCGCCGCTGCCGGTGGATCCGCTGCACAGCAAGCACAAGATCGCGGCGGAGGCTCGGCACGATGTGCCGAACCCGCTGCTGAAGGAGCAGTTCGCCGAGGAGGAAGAGGAAGACGGCGACGACCCGGCGCTGTCCGCGCTCTGCCAGACCTACATCGGCAAGCCGAACCCCTACCGGCCGCTCGCCCCCAACAACGACGTCATCGCGGGCGACACGATCGTGCCCACCGGCAGCCAGACCGGCTGCAGCACCGCCCAGAACGAGACGACCGTCGCCGTCAACCCCGAGAACCCGCGCAACATCGTCGCCGGTTCGAACGACTACCGGCTCTACAACACCCGCGAGGCGCGCAACGACTCCGGCGGCTTCGCCTACACGTCGTTCGACGGCGGCCGGACCTGGGCGAACGTCCAGCTGCCGCACCTGAACTTCCCGACCGGGGCGCCGGCTCCACTGTCCTACATGGACGCCGCGGGTGACCCGGCGGTCGCGTTCGGGCCGCACAACACCGTCTACTACGCCACGCTCCTGTTCAGCCGGGCGGCGGTCCCCGACGACCAGCAGCTCGCCAGCGGCATCGCCGTGTCGGTGTCCCACGACGGCGGGCGCAGCTTCGGCGACCCGGCGATCCTGCACCTCGACGGCCTCACGCCGGCCGGCACGCCGACCCCCACGAACATCTTCAACGACAAGGAGTGGATCGCCGCCGACCCCGTGTCCGGCGACGTCTACGTGACCTGGACGCAGTTCACCTACGACGCCGACGGCGGGTTCACCGAGTCGCCGATCGTGCTGTCGAAGTCGGCCGACTTCGGCCGGACGTGGTCGCCGATGCGCCGGGTTTCGCCGTCACTGTCCGGTTTCCACGGGGGGATCACGCCCTACGGCAGCGGCTCGAACCCGGTCGTCACCCGTGACAAGACGCTCCAGATCGCCTACGAGACGTCGGTGTGCGCGACCGCGGCGTGCGACCAGCCGGCCGATCACGACGCCGTCGTCGTGGCGACCTCGCGGGACGGCGGACGCACGTTCCGGAACACGGAGGTGGCGCTCGACTTCGACTTCCCGGTCGACGAAGACGTCGCCAACAACGCGCTGACCGGGGAGAACTTCCGCGTCAACAGCTTCCCGCAGCTGACCTACGACCGCGTGACCGATCACCTGTGGGTGACCTGGGCCGACGACCGCAACGGCGGCTACCGCGACGGCGAGTCGGTCAAGACGAACGGCGACGCGTTCCTGAGCGGGTCCGACGGCCGCCACGGCTGGTCGAAGCCCGTGAAGATCGGCACGGGCGCCGACGAGGTGTTCCCGGCGGTCGCGGCGCTGGCCGGACGGGTCGCGGTCACGTTCTACACCCGGGCGTACGACCCGCACGGCATCGGCCTCGACTACGCCTACGCCACCGGCTGGGGCGACCGTTCGTCCCCGATCCGCCGGATCACGACGCAGACGGCGAACCCGCAGGTCCAGTTCGTGTCGACGGGCGCGGAGACCGGCAAGGAGCTGCAGGGCGTGTTCATCGGCGACTACACCGCGGCGGCGGTCGGCACCGACTTCCGCCTGCACCCGGTCTGGACCGACTTCCGCGGCAACCCGGGCAAGACCCTGCCGAACCAGGACGTCGGCACGCAGACGCTCTCGATGTTCGGCTGACACGTACCCGGCCGGACGACACGCGTACCTGGCCGGACGACACGCGTACCTGGCCGGACGACTCGCGTACCTGGCCGGACGACACGACTGAGCGGCCGTGTCGTCCAGCTGGGTACGCGTGTCGTCCGCCTGCGTGCGCGTGTCGTCCGTCCGGGTACGGCTACTTCGCGTCGGCGTAGGTGTCGACCACCGCGACCTGCATCGGGAAACGGACCGGGCAGGCCGGGCCGAACAGCATGCGGGCCGCCTCCGCGATCGAGTCCGTGATCGCGGAAGACACCTCCTCCGCCAGCTCGGCCGGGGTGTGGACGATGACTTCGTCGTGCTGGAAGAACACCAGGTGGGCCGGGGCCGGGAGGCGTTGGCGGAGCGTTGCCAGCATCACCGCCGTCATGTCGGCCGCGCTGGCCTGGACGACGAAGTTGCGCGTGAACCGGCCCCAGCCGCGTGAAGCCCGGCGGGCCTTCAGCTCCCCGGCCTCGTCCGAAGCCAGACCGCCGGTCAGCGCCCGCCAAGCCGCCGACGGCGCGGGAGACGTCCGGCCCAGCCGGGAGCGGACGCGCTCGCCGCGCTCGCCCGCCTGCGCGGCGTGCTCCACATAGGACACCGCGTCCGGGAAACGCTGGCGCAGCAAGGCCAGCAGCGGTCCCGCTTCGCCGGACGTGCCGCCGTACATCGCCGAGAGCATCGCGATCTTCGCGCGCGCCCGGTCGTCGCGGTCGTCGCCCGCGGCCGGGACCCAGCGGGCGCCCGAAAACAGCGCCTCGCCCAGCCGCGCGTACAGGTCCGTCGCCGCCGCGACGTCGGCCAGCCGGCGGTCGCCCGACAACGCCGTCAGCACCCGTGGTTCGAGCTGGGCCGCGTCGGCCACCACCAGCTTCCAGCCCGGGTCCGCGCGCACGCACGTGCGCAGCACCTTCGGGATCTGCAGCGCCCCGCCGCCGCGGCTGGCCCAGCGCCCGGACACCACCCCGCCGACGACGTAGTGCGGCCGGAACCGGCCGTCGGCGACCCACTCCTCGAGCCACGCCCAGCCGTTCGCCGCGTAGAGCCGGGACAGCTCCTTGTACTCCAGCAACGGCCCGACGGCGGGATGGTCGATCCCCTTCAGCAGGTACTTCCGCGCGGCCGGCACCTCGATCCCGGCCCAGGCCAGCGCCTTGACCACACTCGGCGGCGAGTCCGGGTTGACCGGCCGCCCGCCGAACGCCTCGCTGATCTTCGCCGCCAGCTCCACCAGCACCTTCGGCCGCTCCCCGGCGCGCACCCGCGGGCCGAGCCGGGACACCAGCAGCTCCTCGTGCAGGTCGGCGCGCCACGGCAGGCCGTCGGCCGACATCTCCGCGGCGGCCAGCGCGCTCGCCGACTCCGCCGCGAGCAGCAGCCGCATCCGGTCCGGGTGCTCAGCCGCGGCGACCCGCCGCTCCTGCTCCGCGAGCACGCGCCGGACCGCCGTGACGACCGTCACGCCCTCGGGCAGCGTCGGCACCCTGGTCTCGAACAGCGTCGGCTGCGCCAGCTCGACGTCCGCGGAGTCGGGTGGCGCTTCCTCGCCGTTCGCCCTGGCCCAGGCCGCGCGCAGGCTCCGCGACTGCCCCTCCTGACCCTCGTGCGCCAGCAGCAGCCCCTCGGCCAGCGCGAGGTCGTAGCAGCGTTCGACCCGCACCCCGGCCGCGACGAGCACCGGGTACAGCAGCTCCACCGACGGGAACACCCAGCGCGGCCGCAGCGACGCCTCCAGCTCCCGGGCCAGCGCCGCGAAACCCGCGTCGTCCAGGCCGTTCGCCGTCGACGACGGTGACTGCACGGTGAAGCTCCCGTCCTCCTCCCGCCCGGCGATCACCTGCACGAAGACATCATGACGCCCACCACCGACAGTTTTCGCGCGGTCGCGGGCTGGTGCGCTCGGCGTACGGTTGGTTTACTCTCCAGTAGCTCCCATACCGCCGGTACGCCCGCCGTCGGCGTGGACTCTCTTCCCCGCAGCAACGGAGGTGCCCGGATGAGCCTGGTCGAGCTCGCCACGCAGGTGGCGGACAAGGTGGCGGAGACAGCGCGCAGCGTGGACGTGATGCGCCGGGCCGGTCTCGTCCCCTTCCCCCGGCTCGACGAAGGGGTCCGGTCGCTGGTCGCGCTGCGCAAGTTCGGCCCGTTCGCCGGCGCGAACCACATCTCCGCGCGCCGCGACCCGACCGCCGTCGGCATCGTCGACGAGCTCGGGCCGCTGACCTACAAGCAGCTGGACGACCAGTCGAACGCGCTGGCCAGGGCCTGGTCGGAGCGGGGGATCAAGCCGGGCCAGGTCGTCGCCGCGCTGTGCCGCGACCACCGCGGCCTGGTCATCACGATGGCCGCGGCCGGCAAGCTCGGCGTCCGCCTGCTGCTCATGAACACCGGCTTCGCCAAGCCGCAGCTGGCCGACGTCGCCAAGCGAGAGGGCGTCACCGCGATCGTGTACGACCAGGAGTTCACCGGCCTGCTCGACGCGATCCCCGACGGCGTCGAGCGCTACCTGGCCTGGGTCGACCCGGACAGCGACCTGAGCGACCGGGACGTGCCGGTGCTGGCCGAGATCATCGCCAGCACCGACGACCGGCCGTGGCCCGCGCCCGCCAAGCCGGGCGGGTTCGTGCTGCTGACCAGCGGCACCACCGGAACGCCGAAGGGCGCGCCGCGGCCGCACACGTCGGCGCTGGCGTCGGCGCAGTTCCTCGACCGGATCCCGTTGCGGTCCAACGAAGCCACCTACATGGGCGCGCCGCTGTTCCACGGCACCGGGCTCTCGCAGTTCATCCTCTCCTTCGCGCTCGGCTCGAAGGTCGTGATGCGCCGCAAGTTCACGCCGGAGGAAGCGCTGCGCGGCGTCGCCGAGCACAAGTGCACCGCGCTCGTGCTGGTGCCGACCATGCTGCAGCGCATCGTCGACCTGCCGAAGGACGTCCGCGAGAAGTACGACACGTCGGCGCTGCGGATCATCTTCGTCGCCGGCTCGGCGCTGTCGCCGGACCTCGGCAACCGCGCGAACGAGGCGTTCGGCCCGGTCGTGCACAACCTCTACGGCTCGACCGAGGTCGCCGTGGCGACGGTCGCGACGCCGGAAGACTGGGCGAAGGCGCCGGGCACGGTCGGCCGCGCGCCGGTCGGCTGCAAGGTGGCGCTCTACGACGCGAACGGCGGTCGCATCACCGAGCCGCACGTGACCGGCCGGGTGTTCGTCGGCAGCGGCCTCAGCTTCGGCGGCTACACCGACGGCCGCCACAAGGAGATCATCGACGGCCTCCTCTCCAGCGGCGACGTCGGCCACTTCGACGAAGACGGCTTGCTCTTCATCGACGGCCGCGACGACGAGATGATCGTCTCCGGCGGCGAGAACGTGTTCCCGATCGAGGTGGAGAATCTCCTGGTCGAGCGGGAGGACGTGCTGGAAGCGGCGGTGATCGGCGTCGAGGATCCGGAGTTCGGCCAGCGCCTCAAGGCGTTCGTCGTGCTGGCCGACGGCGCGAAGCTCGACGTCGAGGGCGTCCGCGACTACGTCAAGGCGAACCTGGCGCGCTACAAGGTGCCCCGCGACGTCGAGTTCCTGGACGAGCTGCCCCGCAACGCGACCGGGAAGGTGCTCCGGACCAAGTTGCAGTGACAACCGAGGCTTCGCCTCGGGCCGGGGGCTTCGCCACCCGGACCCCCCGAAAAGCGAGTCATGAGCCGCGCTGGACGTTGACGATCTGCCAGCGTCCGCCGCGCCGCGCGGCCACCACCGTGCAGCCGGCCCCGTCGCGGTGACCCGTGGCGACGCCGACCGACGGCGTCACCCGCAGGTCCGTCCACCGGAACGCGCCCGCGGGGGCCCGGCCGGGCCAGGCGTCCCGGTCGAGCACGCGCCCGTCCGGGCCGTCGCCGCGGAAGTCACCGGCCAGGAAGGCCGCGGTGCCGGCGCCGCGGGACTCGGCGTCCCGCCAGCGGGTCAGCAGCTCCTCGAACGTCTCCACACCGTCGAAGGTCGCAGCCGCCGCGCGCCGGGACATCTGCCACCTGGCCGAGATCCGCTGGCAGACTGGCCGGGCCATGACCGAGACGAACCTCCGCCCCGCCGGCACGGTCACGATCCTGTGCGCCGGGGATGCGCCCCCAGCCGTCTTCGCGACGCCGGAAGACGCGCTCGCGACCCTGACCGGCGGTCCGGCCGCCCTCCACACCGGCGAAGCGCTGGTCCGCGACGACGGCACGCCCACCGGACCCGCCGTCCGGCGCTGCGCGTGGCTGCGAGAGCTGGCCACCGACGGCCGGACACTCGTCTCGGCGTCCGCCGCCGCAGCGCTGGGCGATGCGCTGGTCTCGGCGCCGGCCTACACCGAGAGCGGCCCGACCGGGCCGCTGTTGGACCACGGCCGGGCACCGGCGGGGCTGGGCGCGGGGGATGCGTTGGTCTCGCCTTCGGCCACCGGCGGCTCGCCGACCTACACCGCGACCACCCCGACCGGGCCGCTGCCGCACCACAGCCGGGCACCGGCCGCGGCCCTCACCGGCCTCACGCTGCACGACCTCGGCGTCCACCGGCTGCCCGACCTCACCGCGCCGGAGCGGATCTTCCAGCTCGGCGGGACCCCCGCTCCGCTCCGGTCGCTCGACGCCGTCCCGAACAACCTGCCGGTGCAGCTCACCGGGTTCGTCGGCCGCGAGACCGAGGCCGCCGCGGTCGGGGGACGGCTTGCCGGCGGCAGGCTCGTCACGCTCGCCGGGCCCGGCGGCAGCGGCAAGACCCGGCTGGCCGCCCAGGTCGCGGCCGCCGCGGCCGGGCGGTGGCCCGATGGCGTCTGGTGGGTCGAACTCGACGCCGTCACCGGCCGCGCCGAGGTCGGCGAGCTGGTCGCCGCGGTGCTCGGCGTGCCGGTGGAGCCCCACGCGGGCGCCGCGCGCTCGGTCGCGACGGCCCTGCGCGACCGCCGCGTCCTGCTCTGCCTCGACAACTGCGAACAGGTCCTCGACGGCGTCGCGGACCTCGCCGTCGAACTGCTGCGGTCCTGCCCCGAGGTCGCGCTGCTGACGACCAGCCGGGAACCCCTCGGCGTGCCGGGGGAGACGGTGTGGCGGGTGCCGCCGCTGGCCGTCGAGGAGGCTGTCGCGCTGTTCGTCGAACGCGCGGGCGCGGTCCGGCCACTGTTCACTTTGGACACCTCGAGCGCGGTCGCCGTCCGGTCGGTCTGCACCCGGCTCGACGGCATCCCGCTGGCCGTCGAGCTCGCCGCCGCGTGGCTCGGAACCCTTACCCCGCACCAGATCGACGCCGGCCTCGACGACCGGTTCGCCCTGCTCACCCGCGGCCCGCGCGGCGTGCCGGCGCGGCAGCGGACCCTGGCCGCGTCGATCGCGTGGAGCCACGACCAGCTCGACGACGAAGACCGCGTGGTCTTCCGCCGGCTTTCGGTGTTCGCCGGTGGGTTCACGCTCGACGCGGCGGGCGGCCCGGCCGCGCTGGGCCGGCTGGTCGACAAGTCCTTGGTGCTGGCGGAAAACGGCCGCTACCGGCTTTTGGAGACCCTGCGCGAGTACGCGGCGGCCCGGCTGGCCGAGGCGGGCGAGACCGACGCCGTCCGCGACCGCCACCTCGACCACTTCCTCGCTCTCGCCGAAGCCGCCGAACCGGACCTCGACCGGGACAAGGACGCCTGGCGCGCGCGGGTCGAACCGGAGTGCGACAACTTCCGCGCGGCCCTGGAATGGGGGCTGGCGCGGGAAGATCCCACCCGGGGCCGTCGGCTCGCGGCCGCCGTCGCGTGGCTGTGGAACCTGCGCGGCCGCGGTCACGAGGGCCTGGCGTACCTGAAGCGCGCGGTGGCCCGCTGCCCGGACGAGCGCTCGCCGCTGCAGGCCCGGCTGCTCACCGGGATGGGGCTCGTCGCGGACACGACGGCGCCGTTCGACGTCGAAGCCGCCCGCCTGGGCCTCGAAATCGCCACCGAAGCCGGCGAAGCGGGACTGCGCGCGCGGTGCCTCTCGCTGACCGCCCTCGGGCACCTCTACACGGACTTCGACGCCGCCTGGGACGTCGCGCTCGAAGCCGAGAAGGCCGCGGGAACCGACGGCTTCGCGCGCGACAGTGCGTTGATGCTGCGCGGAATCGTGGCGCACGCCCGCGACCGTCACGACGAAGCCGACCCACTGCTCGCCGAAGCGGCCGAAGGACTCCTTCGCCGAGGCGACCGCGGACTCGCGTCGACCGTCCTCAGTACGCGGTCGGCGATCGCGCTCGCGTCCGCGGACCTGCCGCGGGCGCGTGAACTCGCCGAGCGCGCGGTCGAGGTCGCCGCGCCGCTCGGGGACTTCCACCGCGTCAACACGACGCTGTGCCGGCTGGCGATGGTGCACTGCCTGGCCGGTGACGTCGATGCCGGGTTCCGTGTGATGGAACCGTTCTTGCGGCTCCTCGAAACCGCGGGGGACGTCTTCGTGCCCGGCATGGCCGGGGTGATGGGCGAGCTGCACCGGCGTCGCGGCGAGTTCGACGAGGCGGCGCGCTGGTTCGAGCGCGAAGCCGTTCCCGGGACGTACATGGCGTCGCAGGGGCTCGCCGAACGCGGCGCCTTGCTGCGCGCGCTCGGCCGGACCGACGAGGCGGCGGAGGTGCTGGCCACCGCCGTCGAGCTGACCCGGCGCTGGGGCCTGCGGTCGGCGCTGGCCGACGCACTGGACCAGCAGGGGTACCTCGCCGGGCCGGAGCAGGCCGCCGAGCTGCACCACGAGGCGCTGGCGCTGCGCCTCGACCACGGCCTCCGCCTGGGCGTCCTGGGCAGCCTGGACGCGCTGACGACGCTCTTCGCCCGCACCGGACGCGACGCCGACGCCGCCCGGGTGCTCGTCTCGGCTTCCCGCGTCCGCGCCGACCTGGGCTTTCCGCGTCGCCCGGCGGAGCAGGAGTCGCTGGACGCGCTCGGACTGGCGACGGACGAACCGCCGATGAGCCTCGACGACGTGGTCGCGTTCGTCCGCCGGACCCGGGGTGCGCGCGGCCGCCCGTCGAGTGGCTGGGGGAGCCTGACGCCGACCGAGCGGGAGGTGGTGAAGCTCGCGGCCGAGGGCTGCACGAACCCGGAGATCGGGGCCCGGCTGTTCATGAGCCGCGGCACGGTGAAGACGCACCTCGCCCACGTCTACGCCAAGCTGGGCATCGCGAACCGCACGGAGCTGGCCACCGCGGCGGCCGCCCACCGCGAGTGACGTACCTTCGGAGTACGGGTACGTCAGTCCCAGTCGATGCCGAACACTCCCGGGCCGAAGTCCAGGGCCACCGCGTGGACGCCGTCGCCGCCGTCGAGCTTGAGCGGGCGCCGGGTCCCCGTGCCGCCCGCGCCGTTGCGGGCGTACTGCCAGCAACGCTCGGGTGCCGTGCCCAAGGCGAACCGGACCTCCAGCAGGTACTCCCGGACCGGGCGCCGGAACTCGCGGTAGTAGGTGTTGCGGCACTCCGGGTACGGCGGCCCGCCGTTGGTCAGCGTGTACTCGATGAGGTGCGTCTCGCCGCGGTCGATCGGCTGGTCGAAGATCAGCTCGGCGACGATCAGGCCGTGGGCCTCGTCGGTCTCGGCGCGGCCGACCCGGCAGTTGCGCACCGCGTGCAGCTCCGGCGCGCCGGCGGCCGGGTCGTCCTGGGTGTAGACGAGCAGCCAGCGGTCCTGCCCGTCCGCGCCCGCCTGGAACACCGCCCGCGCGGTGACCGCGCGCTGGCCGCCGTCCGCGGCGATCTCGCACAGGTCGTGCAGCCCGACCAGCTTCAGCGGGTGCTGGCGCTCGAGCGCGTCCGGCGCGCCGACCTTGTCCAGCAACGGCTGGAGCGTCTCGCGGGGAAACGTCATGGGCTCGCCGCCCACATGGCGCTTCCCGGCGCCGCCACGGGGCCTCGGCGGCGGCAGCAGCCCGAGCAGCGAGCCGGCGGGGACGTCGAGGATCTCTTCCAGCGTGCGCACCGCGGAGAGCGAGCTCTGCCGCTCCGGCTGGCGCTTGCCGGACTGCCAATAGCTGAGGGCGGTGACGCTGACGACGACGCCGCGGGCACGCAGCCGCGCCTGGATCCGGTCGAGGGAGAGCCCGCTGGTGGCGATGGCCGCGCGCAGGTGGGTGGCGAACGCGGTGCGCTCACCCTGCTGACCGCCCGCCGTGCTGCCCGCCATGTGCCGACCCGCCCCGTAACGTCCCCCGACGATCCCCGACACGGTGCACGTTACCAATCCGACCGGAGGTGAGCGGACACGGTCCGCGACCGATTTGCCCCCGGGCGCCGGTTTCCGCCGTCGCCGCTGCCGGACGGCGCCGCGACAGGAGCCGCGACCCCCTCGCCGGGGTGGCCCACGACGTCCGCTCAGGCGAACGGGCTAGTACTGGCAACTGTGAACCATTGCCCCGGCCTGGGCGGACGCGCTTGTATGACTTGCCCGCGCCGGTGGCTCCGCCTCCCCCTCACGGCCCACCCGGGTGCGGGCGACGGCCGTGGACAACGGCTCCGGCTCACCCGGCCGCGTTGTGCGACCGGCCGGGCAGCCGCGCGATGACCGGTGGCCCGGCGACGCCCCCAGCGCCGGGCCACCGGTCTTATTACTTCCGGGTAGCATCCCCCGCATGGCCGTCCGCAAGAACATCCTGATCACCGGCGCGAGCAGCGGTTTGGGCGAAGGCATGGCCCGGCAGTTCGCGGCCAAGGGCCGCAATCTCGCCCTCTGCGCGCGACGCACCGACCGGCTCGAAAAACTGGCCGCCGAGCTGACCGCGGCCCACCCCGGGATCAAGGTCGTCACGCGCAAGCTCGACGTCACCGACCACGACAGCGTCTTCACCGTCTTCGAGGAGTTCCGCGCCGAGCTGGGGTCCCTCGACCGGGTGATCGTGAACGCCGGGCTCGGGAAGGGGCAGCCGGTCGGGAAGGGGCGGTTCGACGCCAACCGGCAGACCCTCGAGGTCAACTTCGTCGCGGCCGCCGCCCAGATCGAGGCCGCCGCCGGGATCTTCCGCGAGCAGGGCGCCGGGCACCTCGCCGTCGTCTCGTCGTTCAGCGCGATCCGCGGCCTGCCGCGCAACCTCACCGCGTACGCCGCTTCGAAGGCGGGGATCTCGGCGTTCGTCGACGGCACGCGCCTGGAGCTCAAGCCGAAGGGCATCACGGTCACCGACATCCGGCCGGGCTACATCGAGTCGGAGATGAACGACCGGATCGGCCGGAACCCGTTGCTGACCAGGGCCGAGAGCGGCGCGCGGGCGCTGGTCAAGGCGGTCGAGGCCGAGCGGGCGCGGGCTTACGTCCCGGCGTGGCCCTGGGTGCCGATGAGCCTCGTGATGCGCCTGGCGCCGGCCGCGGTCCTGCGGAGGTTCGCGTGACCACCGTCGAGGTGCGCGAGGAAGACGCCTTCGACGCGGCCGCGGTGCACGCCTGGCTGGCCGCGCGGGTCGAGGGCCTCGGCGACGAGCCGCCGGGCGTCCGGCAGTTCCCCGGCGGCGCGTCGAACCTGACGTACCTGCTGACCTACCCGGACCGCGAGCTGATCCTGCGCCGCCCGCCCGCCGGGCACAAGGCGGCGTCGGCGCACGACATGCGGCGCGAATACCGCGTGCAGCACGCGCTGCGGCCGGTGTTCCCGTACGTGCCGCGGATGCTGGCGTTCGGCGACGACCCCGCCGTGCTCGGCGGCGACTTCTACGTCATGGAGAAGCTGGACGGCCTGATCCTGCGCGGCGACCTGCCCGAGGGCATGACGCTGACGCCGGAGCAGGCGCGCGAGCTGTCCGGCAAGGTCGTCGACCGGCTGGTGGACCTGCACGCCGTCGACGTCGAGAAGGCCGGGCTGGCCGACCTCGGCAAGGGCGCCGGGTACGTCGAGCGGCAGATCCGCGGCTGGTCGGACCGCTACACCGCGGCGCGCACGGACAACGTCGGCGACTTCGCGGAGGTGCGCGAGTGGCTGGCTTCGAACCAGCCCGCCGAGGTCAAGATCTGCCTGATCCACAACGACTACCGGCTCGACAACCTGGTCCTCGACGGCCCGTCGACGCTGAACATCACCGGCGTCCTCGACTGGGAGATGGCCACGCTCGGCGACCCGCTGATGGAGCTGGGCAGCATGCTCGCCTACTGGGTCCAGGCCGGCGACGACGACGTCATGCAGGCCAGCCGCCGCCAGCCGACGCACCTGCCCGGGACGTTCACGCGCGAGGAGTTCGTCGCGCGGTACGAGGAGAAGACCGGGCTGGCCATCGGCGACTGGCGGTTCTACGAGGTCTACGGCCTGTTCCGGCTCGCCGCGGTGCTGCAGCAGCTGTACCGCCGCTACCACGACGGCGCCACCCGCAACCCGGCGTTCAAGGACTTCTGGCAGTTCGTCGGGTACCTCGACTGGCGCTGCCGCGAGATCATCGCGAAGGGGAGTGTCTGAGTGGGCGCGATCTACCTGGTCCGGCACGGACAGGCGTCGTTCGGCGCCGAGGACTACGACGCGCTGTCGCCGCGCGGGTTCGAGCAGTCCACTGTGGTCGGTGCGGAACTGCTGCGGCGCACCGTCTCCTTCGGCCAGGTTCGGTCGGGAACGCTCGCGCGGCAGCGGGACACGGCGGCGACGGCGCTGAAGGTGCTCGGCTCCGACGTCCCGGTCGTCGAGGACCCGCGCTGGAACGAGTACGACCACGTCGACATCGCGCGGCACCACGCCGGAGGCGCGCCGCAGGAGGATTCCCGTGCATACCAAGGGGTCCTGGACGCGGCGCTGACGGCGTGGACCACGGCGGGCGCCGACGGGCCGTGCGCGGAGACGTGGCCGGCGTTCCTCGAACGCTGCCGCGGCGCGCTGGCGGACCTGGTGGCGGCGCTCGGCAAGGGCGAGCACGCGGTCGTGTTCACCTCCGGCGGCGTGATCGCGACGATCTGCGGGCTGCTGCTCGGGACGCCCGAGGTGGGACTGCTCAAGCTCAACCGCGTCACGGTCAACGGCGGGATCACGAAGCTGGTGTCCGGCCGCGGCGGCGTCACGATGCTGTCCTTCAACGAACACCCGCACTTCGAGGCCGACGCGGCTTCGCTGCTCACCTACCGGTAGGAGACGTTCGATGCGGTTCGGCGAGGTCACGGTCATCCCGGTGAACGGGCACGGTCCGGAGGACGTCGTGGTGGACGGCGAAGGCCGGATCTACGCCGGCGTCGACGACGGGCGCATCCTGCGCGTGTCCCCGGACGGCCGGCGCGTCGACGTCATCGCCGACACGGGCGGGCGGCCGCTGGGGCTGGAGCTGTACGGCGACGACGAGCTGCTGATCTGCGACGCGCGGGCAGGTCTGCTGGTGGTGCCGCTGGCCGGCGGCGCGGTGTCGACCTTGGCCACTTCGGCGTTGGGCTTGGACTTCGTGTTCTGCAACAACGCGGCGGTGGCGGCCGACGGGACGATCTACTTCACGGACTCGTCGCGCCGCTTCGGCATCGACAACTGGCGCGACGACCTGATCGAGCAGACGGCCGGCGGCCGGCTGCTGCGCAGGTCCCCGGACGGTTCGATCGACCTGCTGCTCGACGGCTTGCAGTTCGCGAACGGCGTGGCGCTGGCCCCGGACGAGTCGTTCGTGGCGGTGGCGGAGACGGGCGCGTTCAGCGTGTCCCGCGTCCGGCTCTCGGACGGTCACCGGGACGCGCTGATCGAGGACCTGTGGGGCTTCCCGGACAACATCTCGACGGGCTCGGACGGGCTGATCTGGATCACCCAGGCGTCCCCGCGCGTGCCGGCGCTGGACGTGGTCCGCCGCCTGCCGTCGTTCCTGCGGGCGGGGGTCCGGGCGTTGCCGACGTCGCTGCAGCCCAGCCCCGGTCGCGAGGTCGGAGTCATCGGCGTCGCGGAGGACGGCAAGGTGGAACGGGAGTTCCGCGGCGAGATCCCGGGGTTCCACATGCTGGTGGGCGTGCGCGAGTGGCGGGGGAAGCTGTACTTCGGGTCGCTGGAGGAGGACGCGATCGCGGTGACGGCGGCTACCCTCGGGTGATGCTGACCAACCTCCGGTTCGAAGCGCGTCTCCCGACCCAGGACCTCGACCGCGCCCGGCGCTGGTACCGCGAAAAGCTGGGTCTCGAACCGTCCGAAGAGCGCGAAGGCGGGCTTCGCTACGAAAGCCCGTCAGGAGTCTTCTGCCTGTACGCCTCGGCCGGGGTGTCCGACGGGTCCTTCACCCAAGCCGGGTTCTACGTCGACGACCTCGAAGCGACCGTCGCGGGCCTGCGTGAGCGCGGGGTGGTCTTCGAGGACTACGGGGACGACGGCATCGTCGAGGTCCGGGGGAACTACCCGAGCAAGGGCAGCGGTGAGCGCGCGGCGTGGTTCCGCGACAGCGAAGGCAACCTGATCGGGCTCGGCCAGATCGTGCCCTAGCGGCCGGTCCACCGGGGTTCGCGTCCCGCGGTCCACGCCGCGTAGAACTCCTTGTGGTCCTTCGCCGTCATCAGCAGCGCCTGGGTCATCGCCTCCAGCTCGATCGCGCTCCCCAGGTCCATGTCCAGCTCGCGGGTCAGCAGCACCTTCGTCGTCGCGTACGCCAAAGCGGGCCCGTCCGCGAGCCGGCGAGCCAGCGCCGACGCCGTCGACGCCAGGTCGGCGTCCGGCACCACCTGAGTGGCCAGCCCGATCTCCGAAGCCCGGGACGCGGACACCTTGTCGCCCAGGATCAGCAGTTCGGTCGCGCGGCCCAGGCCCACCAGCCTCGGCAGCAGATACGCCGAACCCATGTCCGCCCCCGCCAAGCCCACCTTCGTGAACAGGAACGCGAACTTCGCCGACTCCGCCAGCAGCCGGAAGTCGCTCGCCAGCGCGATCACCGAACCCGCGCCCGCCGCCACGCCGTTGACCGCCGCGATCACCGGGAGCGGGCACTCGCGCAGCGCCTTGACCACCGCGCCCGTCATGCGCGTGAACTCCAGCAGCTCCGCCGTCTCGAACTTCTGCAGCTCGCCGATGATCTCCTCGACGTCGCCGCCGGAGCAGAACCCGCGGCCCTGCCCGGTGATCACCAGCACCCGCACGTCTTCGTGCTGCGGCAGCTCGACGACCAGGTCCCGCAGGTCGGCGTAGACGTCGAACGTCAAGGCGTTCAGCTTCTCCGGCCGGGTGAACGTCACGGTCGCGACGCCGTCGTCCACCGTGAACTCGAAGTGCTCCCACTCCTTCGTCAGCGGTGCGGTCGCGCGGAACGGGCTCATGACTGGATTCCTCCGCCGTCGAGTACCAGGGTCTGACCGTTGATCGCGGCGGCTTCGGGCGCCGCCAGGAAGGCGACGGCGAACGCCACCTCGTCCGGTTCCAGCAGCCTGCCGAGTGGGGACGCCGCCGCCAGCGCTGACTCGGCGTCATCCACGGAGCGCCCCGTGCGCTCCTGGATCCGGGCCACCGAGGTCGCCGTCATGTCGGTGCGGACGAAGGCCGGGCAGACCGCGTTCGCCGTGACGCCGGTGCCGGCCAGCTCCGCCGCGACCGCCCGCATCAGGCCGGCCGCCGCGTGCTTCGACGCCGTGTACCCGGCCGTGTAGCGGTAGCCGACGTGCGACGCGGTCGACGCCACCGTCACGATGCGGCCGCTGTCCCGGGAGCGCATCCCCGGCAGCACCGCGCGCGTGCACAGGAACGCGCCGGTCGCGTTGACCTCGAGCTGCGACCGCCAGTCGTCGAGCGAAGTCTTCGCCAGGGGCGCGCTGGCGGAGATCCCGGCGTTGTTCACCAGCACGTCCACCGGCCCGGCCGCCGCGAAGTAGGCGGCGACGGCGTCCTCGTCCGTGACGTCGCATTCGGCGCGCCCCGGCGCGAGCACGGTGTCACCGAGGGAAGAGAACCGCGCGGCGATCGCGGCGCCGATGCCGCGGGTGCCGCCGGTGACCACGACCAGGCGGCTCACGAGCGGCCCGCCAGTGCGCGCCGGTCGAGCTTTCCGTTGGCCGTGCGGGGAAGTTCGGTCATGAACACCACTTCGCGGGGGTACTTGTGCTTGGCCAGCCGGGCTTTCACGTGGTCCTTCAGCTCGTCGGCGGTCACCGAGGCCCGCGTCACGACGTAGGCGCGCGGTAGGACCAGGCCGTCGACCTCCTGGCCGACCACCGCGCAGTCCACCACCGAAGGGTGCCCGAGCAGGCAGTCTTCGATCTCGCCGGGCGCGACGAACACCCCGCCGACCTTGAGCAGCGCGTCGGCCCGCCCGTGGTGGCGGAAGAACCCGTCGGACCGGCTGAAGAGGTCGCCGGACGTCAGCGTGTCGCCGTCGAACGTCCGCGCGGACTTCTCGGCATCGCCGTGGTACTCCAGCGCGATCGTCGGCCCGGTGACCCGCAGCGGCCCGATTTCCCCGTCCGGCAACAGGTTTCCGAGTTCGTCGACGACTTCGGCCGTGTACCCGGGAACAGGCGTCCCGAGGGTGCCGAGCCGGGCCGAGCCCGGCCGGTTCGACAGGTAGATGTGGTAGGCCTCGGACGAGCCGATCCCGTCCACCACCGGCACCCCGAACATCGCGTCCCACTTCCGGTGCAGCTCCGGGGGCAATGCCTCGCCGGCGGACGTCGTCATCCGCAGGCAGCTCAGGTCCTGCGACGCCGCGTCCGGGTGCGCGACCATCGCGCTCATCATCGTCGGGACGTTGACCAGCACCGTCGGACGGTGCCGCGCGATCAGCTCGAACACCAGGTCCGCCGTGCTGCGCTCGGGGAACGCGATCCCGGCCGCGCCGACGCCGAACGGGAACAGCGCCACCAGGTCGCGCGCGTAGCCGAAGAACAGCTTGGGCACGGCGAGCACGCGGTCGTCCTCGCGCAGCCCGAGCACCTGGACGGCGTACCGCTCGAAGCTCTCTTTCGCACTGCGCAAGGGATGTACGCACGCCTTGGGCGCGCCGGTGCTGCCGGTGGTGAACTTCCAGATCCCGATGTCGTCCACAGTGGTCGGTGCGGCTTCCAGGACATCCGGCGCCGCGTCCACCAGGGACCGGAACGGCCGCTCGCCCGGCAGCAGCTCGTCTTCGGGCACCCCGGTGACCAGAAGCCCGGTGGCGCCCGCTTCGCGCAGGGCCGGCAGCGTGACGGCGTCGGCGATCACCGCGACGGCCTCGGTGTAGCCGAGGTAGTACGCGTAGTCCTTGGGCTGCAGGAACGGGTAGACCTCGGCGGTCACCGCGCCGATCTTCTGCGCGCCGTACCAGGTCGCGACGAACTCGTCGCCGTCGCTCAGCGCGAGCAGCACCCGCTGTCCTCTTCGGACACCGGCGTCGAGCAGCACGTTCCCGACCCGGTCGGCCAGCCGCGCCAGCTCGTCGTAGCTCACCGACCGGTCGCCGACGACCAGCGCGGTCCGCGAGCCCCGGCCCGCGGCGACGTGCCGGTCGAGGAAGTGCGTGGCGAGGTTGAACGGCTCACTCACGGGCCAGCTCCCGGATCGCTTCCACCAGCAGGTCGGTCAACGTCGAGAAGGTCTCTTCGCCTTCGGAGGCGGTCGCCTCGGCCGGCGAACCGCAGTACGCCTCGGTCATCCCCATCTCGGCGAAGCCGCCGTCTTCCGGCGCGGCGGCCAGGCTCACGGGCACGTGCGGCAACGTCCGCATCAGCGGCTGGTCGACCAGTTCGGGCCGGTCGGCCAGCACGAGCGAGGTCTCGTAGCGGCCCGCGTGGCACTCGCCGGAGCGGAACTCGTCGGTCAGCCGCTGCGCGTGCCGCCGCCGGACCAGGTCGAGCAGCGCGACGCGGCCTTCGTAGGCGAAGTTCAACGTCTCCACCGCGCGCCGCAGCGTGACCAGGTGCGCGGGCTCGAAGTGGTTGTTGACCAGCAGGATCCGCTTGAACCGCTGCCCGATCAGCGCGGACCCGATGTCGACGAGCAGCGAGTGCAGCGTCTCCTCGCCGATGTGGACGCCCCCGGCGAACCCGGCCGCGAACCGCGTCACGCCGTAGGGCACCTCGGGCAGCACCAGCACGTGGACGTCCTCGTCGGCGGCCAGGCGCGAAGCCGCGCGCTCGCACATCCCGCGCGAGATCAGCGGGTCGGTGCCCAGCGGCGCGTGCGGCCCGTGCGGCTCGATCGCGCCCAGCGGGAGCAGCAGCACCGGCACGCGGCCGTCGTCCGGCAACGAGGCGACCTGCCGCGAGCTGAGGTCCGCGAAGTACGTCACGCAAATCAAGCTACACCGCAGCGGCCTGAGGTGTATAGAGTTGCCGCATGCCCGGAGATGCCTTCGACGCCAGCCCGCAGGAGCTGGTCGTGACGTTGCTGGGCAGCTACGTGCACCCGCGCGAAACCCGCCGGGTGTGGTCGGGCGGCCTGGTCGCGGCGCTCGCCGAGCTGGGCTTCTCCGACGGCGCGGCCCGGATCGCGCTCACCCGCGTGGTGCGCCGCGGCCTCCTCCAGCGCCACCGCGAGGGCCGCACCGTGCACTACTCGCTGACCCGCCGCACCATCGCCCTGCTCGCCGACGGCGACCACCGGATCTTCTCCCTCGGCCGCCGCGAGCGCGCCGCCGGCGAGTGGACCGTACTCTGGCAGAGCATCCCGGAGAGCCGCCGCCAGGCCCGCGAACGCCTGGTGCGGCGGTTGCGGTTCCTCGGGTTCGGCCCCTATCAGGACGGCACCTGGATCGCCCCGCACGACCGCGAGGCCGAGGTCGTCGCCCTGCTCGGCGAGCTGGACGTCACCGAGCACGCCGGGCTGCTGCTCGGGCGGCCGTCGGCCGCGCTCGACGTCCGCCGCTTCGCCGGCCGGGCCTGGGACCTCGACGACCTCACCGCCCGCTACACGGCGTTCGTCGAGCAGTTCGGCGGCTACGCCGGGGCCGATCCCCCGGACGTCGAAGCCTTCGCCGTCCACACGCGCCTGGTGCACACGTTCCGGGCGTTCCCGTCGCTCGACCCCGAACTGCCCGCCGACCTGGTGCCCGCACCGGATCGGCGAGCGGCGGCGGTCGAGTTGTTCCACGATCTGTACACCGCGCTGGCTCCGGCCGCTCAGCGCCATTTCGACGAGGTGACCAAGGGATGACCGAAACCAGCCAAGCGACCCAGGAAGCCCTGAGCTACACCTCGTACCTGGCGTTGGACGACGTGCTGAACGCCCAGCGCCCGCGGTCCGACGAGCACGACGAGCTGCTGTTCATCGTGATCCACCAGGTGTACGAGCTGTGGTTCAAGCAGATCCTCCACGAGGCGGAGTTCCTCCAGCGCAACCTCGAAAAGGGGAACACCGCGCACTCGATCCGGGTCCTGCGCCGGATCCTGACGATCCTCAAGGTCGCCGTCGCGCAGATCGACGTCCTGGAAACCATGACCCCCAGCCAGTTCACGAGCTTCCGCGCCCGTTTGGACGCTTCGAGCGGCTTCCAGTCGGCCCAGTTCCGGGAGCTGGAAGCCGTGCTCGGGCGGCGCGACGAGCGCGTGTTCGCCCACTACCCCGAAGGCGGCGAGCAGCGGAAAGGCATCGCCGAGGCGATGGCGCGGCCGTCGTTGTTCGACTCTTTTCTCACGTATCTCAAGGTTTCTGGATACGCGGTCGAGTGTGACCGAGACGTCACTCGACCGGTGGAGCCGTCCCCGGCCCTGCAGGCGATATTGCTGGACGTGTACAGCGACGACGGCGGCCCGTCGGTCGTCGCGGAATGTCTGGTGGATCTCGATGAAGGGATGCAGGAGTGGCGCTACCGGCACGTGAAGATGGTCGAACGCACCATCGGCGACAAGACCGGGACGGGGGGATCTTCCGGCGCGACCTACCTGCGTACCACGCTCTTCCAGCCGATGTTCCCGGATCTCTGGGCCGTACGGAGCCGACTGTGACCACTTTGGACGACCTGCGCGCGGACCACAACGCGCTCGCCCCGCACTACTCCCGCTTCGGCGTCGCCGAGCGCCTGCTGCTGTCCGGGCACTCGCACCAGGCGTGGCCGGACGTCGCGGAGGAGGGCCTGCGGGAGTCCTTCGCGGACGCCGCCCGCGACGTCGACGAGAAGTGGGGGCGCGCGTTCGCGAAGGCCGACGAGCTGCGCGCGGGGTTCCGCCTGCTGCTCGGCGACCCGCACGGCGAGTACGCGCTCGGCGCGAGCACGCACGACCTGGTGCTGCGGTTCCTCTCGGCGATGGAGCTGCCGCGAAGACCGCGCCTGGTCACCACGGACGGCGAGTTCCACACCCTGCGCCGTCAGCTCGCCCGCCTCGAGGAGGAGGGCGTCGAAGTCGTCCGGGTGCCCCTGGAGCCGGTGACGACGCTCGCCGAGCGCGTCGCCGCCGAAGTGGACGACAACACCGCCGCGGTGCTCGTCTCGGCCGTGCTGTTCGAGACGTCGCGGCTGGTCCCGGGGCTCGCGCACCTGGCCGACTCGTGCCGTGACCGGTCGATCGAGCTGGTCGTCGACGCCTACCACGCGCTCGGCGTCGTCCCGTTCCCGCTGCACGACCTCGGGCTCACCAACGCCTGGGTGCTCGGCGGCGGCTACAAGTACCTGCAGCTCGGCGAGGGCAACTGCTTCCTGCGGCTGCCCGCGCACGCCCAGGAGCTGCGCCCGGTGATCACCGGCTGGTACGCCGAGTTCGGCGCGCTTGCCGACGAGCGCAACCCGGGCCAGGTCGCCTACGCCACCGGTGGCGACCGGTTCGCCGGCGCCACCTACGACCCGGCCAGCCACTACCGCGGCGCCCGGGTCCAGCGGTTCTTCGCCGAGCAGGGCCTGACGCCGGAGTTCCTGCGCGAGGTGTCGCAGCACCAGGTGGGCCTGCTCGCGTCGGTGTTCGACTCGCTCGGCTTGCCCGGCGACGTCGTGACGCGGGACCGCGAGACGCCGCTCGACCGGCTCGGCGGGTTCCTCTCGCTGCGCTGCGCCGACGCGGCCGGGCTCCAGGCGGCACTGGCCGCCCAGGGCGTCCGCACCGACAGCCGGGGCCCGTACCTGCGCTTCGGTCCCGCGCCGTACCTCTCCGACACCCAGCTCGAGACGGCGATGAACGCTCTCGGCAAGGTGGCCCGCGGCTGATTACCGGTCCGTATCGCGGGACCGCCACTGGTCCGGCGATCAAGGGGGATCTAGGTTGGTGCCGGGCACCCCGCGGGCGGACGACCTCCGCGCGCCGGGCTCCCACCGACCACGTGAAGCGCGTCCCGGCCACGAACCGGGCGCGGGAGACAAAGGAGTCACCACCGTGACCGAAGGAGTGTTCGCCCGGGGCACCGGGCACGAACAGGTCGTGTACTGCCACGACCAGGCCAGTGGCCTCAAGGCCATCATCGGCATCTACTCCACGGCGCTCGGACCCGCTTTGGGCGGGACGCGCTTCCACCCCTACGCCACCGAAGCGGACGCGCTCGACGACGTGCTCGCGCTGTCCAAGGGCATGGCGTACAAGAACGCGCTGGCCGGGCTCGACCTCGGCGGCGGCAAGGCCGTCATCCTCGGCGACCCGAAGACGCTCAAGTCCGAAGCGCTGCTGCGCGCGTTCGGGCGCTTCGTGCAGTCCCTGGGCGGCCGCTACATCACGGCGTGCGATGTCGGCACGTACGTGCAGGACATGGACGTCGTCGCCCGCGAATCCGACTTCGTCACCGGCCGCTCACCCGAGGACGGCGGCGCCGGCGACTCGTCCGTGCTGACGGCGTTCGGCGTGTTCCAGGGCATGCGCGCCTCGGCCGAGCACCTCTGGGGCAGCCCGGACCTGGCCGGCAAGCGCGTCGGCGTGGCCGGCGTCGGCAAGGTCGGGCACATCCTCGTCGGGCACCTCGTCGACGCCGGCGCGCAGGTGACGATCACCGACGTCTACGCGCCGGCGATTTCGCGCACGCTCGAGATCTACCCGAGCGTGCAGGTCGTGTCCGATGTGGACACCCTGCTGCGGGCCGAGCTGGACGTCTTCGCCCCGTGTGCCTTGGGTGGGGTGCTGAACGACGCGTCGGTGCCGGTGCTAGGCGCTCGCATCGTGTGCGGAGCGGCGAACAACCAGCTCGCGCACGCCGGCATCGACAAGCAGCTGGCCGACCGCGGAGTCCTGTACGCGCCTGACTACCTGGTCAACGCCGGTGGCGTGATCCAGGTGGACGACGAGCGGCACGGCTTCACCTTCGAGCGCGCCAAGCGCAAGACGACGGCGATCTACGACACGACGAAGGCCGTGTTCGCGCTGGCCGACGCCGATGGCGTCCCCCCGGCGACGGCGGCCGACCGGCTCGCGGAGCGCCGGATGGCGGAGGTCGGGCGGCTGCGGTCCATCATGACCGGGTGACCCTTTCGGACATCTTCGAAGCTGCGGGCGTGCGGGGGTTCCTGCACGCCCGCAGTCTCGGTTCTCCGGTATCCGTCGATGTCGACGCGGACTCGCCGGTCGTGCTGGCGTCCGTGGTGAAGGTGGCGCTGGCGTACGAATTCGCCCGTCAGGTGGCGGCGGGCCAGCTCGACCCGACGGACCGCGTGCACGCGACCGCGGCCGACCGGCTCGGCGGTAGCGGCTCGGCGGGCTTCGCGGACGACGTCTCGTACAGCCTGCGGGACGCGGCGCTGCTGGCGTTGTCGGTGTCGGACAACACGGCCGCGGACCTGCTGTTCGACCGCGTGGGCGTGGCGAACGTCCGGTCTCTGCTGGCGGAGCTGGGGCTGACGCGGACTTCCGTCATCGGCGCGCCCCGGGATCTGCTGCGCACGATCATCGACGACACCGCGGCCGGGCTTCCGTTGCGTGCCTTGGATCCCTTGCGGACCTCGGCTTCGACGCCGCGTGAGATGACGGCTCTGCTTTCGGCTCTGTGGAGCGATCCCGGGCCGGGTGCGCAGGTCTTGGCGTGGATGTCGGCCCAGGTCAGCTGGCACCGGCTGACCGCGGGGTTTCCCCCGGAGGTGACGGTGGCGGCCAAGACGGGGACGATGCCGGGCATCCGCAACGAGATCGGCGTCGTGACGTACCCGGACGGGACGGCGTACGCGGTGGCGGTGTTCACGGTGGGCGGCGCGGAGACGTTGCGCCGCCCGGACATCGACCGTGCGATCGGCGACGCGGCCCGCGCGGCGGTAGATCAGCTGCGCTCGTGATGCCCGTCCGAACACGCGTGATGCCCCTCTGATCACGCTTGATGCCTGTCCCGTCACGCGTGATGCCCCCACCACCTCAGCTGCGCTCGTAGAACACGTCCCACGGCCGCGCGCCGCCCGGGTCCGGCGGCACCAGCCGCGAGACGCCGTCGTCCCGCAGCACGCCCGCCGCGATCTCCGCCAGCTTCGCCGCCTGCGGGTGCGGGCTCGACGACGGCCAGGCGAACGCCATCCGCGCGCGCAGGACCTCGCCGTCGAGCGGCCGCCAGACCACCCGCGGTTCCTTGCGGGCCGCGGGCTCGAACGCGACGCCGTGGCCGGCCAGGACCAGGCCGAGCGCGAACTCCGGGTTGCGCGCGTGCCGGACGGCCGCCGGCCGGAAGCCGTGCTCCCAGCAGGTGCGCAGCAGGGCGTCGTAGCTGCCGGGCGCCGCCGCGCGCGGGGCGTGCACCAGGCCTTCGCCCGCGAGGTCGGCCAAGGTCAGGACGGCGTGGCGGGCCAGCGGCGAGTCGCGGGGGAGGAGCACGCCGAGCGGCGTGTCGATCGCGGGCCCGAGGTCGAGCCCGACGACGTCGACCGGCAGCTGGAGGAGCCCGGCGTCCAGCGACCGGTCGGCGAGCAGCCGGGTCTGCTCGGCGGTGGTCAGCTCCTGCAGGTCGAGCCGGACGGCGGGGTGCTGCGCCGCGAACTCCGTGAGGATCGCGGCGAGCACCCGTCCCGGCAGCTCCGGCGGCACGCCCGCGCGCAGGGCGTCCATCTCGCCGCGGTCGGCTTTCGCGACGAGCGCCGTCATGCGGTCCCAGCGGCTCAGGAGGTCACGGGCTTCGGCGCGGAGCACTTCGCCGGCCTCGGTGAGCGTGACGCGGCGGCCGCGGTCGAACAGCTTCGCGCCCAGCTCGGCTTCGAGCCGTTTCACGCGCTGGCTCAACGGCGGCTGGGCGATGCCGAGCCGGTCGGCGGCGTGGCCGAAGTGCAGTTCCTCGGCGACGACGAGGAAGTAGCGCAGCGAGCGGAGGTGGTCCACGCTGCGACGATACCCGTCCGCATATCGACATGCCGACGTCTCGATCTTGGACAGCGCGGCCGTGCTCGTGGTCGAGTGCCCGTCATGAGCGAAGGATTCAGCAGACGCGGGCTGTTCGGCGCGGGCGCGGCGGCGGCCACGATCCTCGCCGGGGTGCCGGCGGCTTCGGCGTCGGCGGCGCCACGGGGGACGTCGCAGATGACGCTGCGGTGGTGGGGGAACAACGGCTGGGAGATCCGCGTCGGGACGAAGACGATCCTCATCGACCCGTGGTTGACGAGGTTCAAGACGGGCACGTACACCCCCGCGGGCGCCGACCCGCGCACGCCGCTGTCGGTGAACAAGGAGCTGATCGACGGCTACCTGGACCGCGGCTTCCTCCACGCCGACCACATCTTGGTGACCCACGGCCACTACGACCACCTCACCGACGTTCCCTACCTGGCCCAACGCACGGGAGCGACGGTGATCGGCACCGAGACCCATTTGAGTCTCATGGCGGCGCTGGGCGCACCGGAGGACCAGCTGGCGATCGCGTCCGGCGGCGAGGACCTGACGTTCGACGGCTACTCGATCCGGATCTTGCGGTCCTTGCACTCGGCGGTGGGCGCGCGAGCCCAGGTGCCGTTCCCGGGCTCGCGGCCGCTGTCCCGCCGGGACCGTCCCCGGGTGATCTCGGACCTGCTCGAAGGCGGCACGCTGGCGTACTGCGTCACCGGCGGCGGAGCGAGCGTGGTGAACTTCGGCGGCTCGAACTACGTCGAGTCCGAGCTGGCCGGTTTGCGCCCGGACGTGGTGCTCCTGCCGGTGGGCGGAGCGAAGGTGACGCAGTACGTGCCGAGGCTGCTGCGCACGCTGGGCAACCCGCGGATGGTGGCAGCGACCCACTGGGACGACTTCGATCTGCCGCTGGGCCAGGCCCAGGACCCCAACGGGGGGTTGGAGGTACTGCGGAAGGTGGTGGCGGCGGCTTCGCCGGGGAGCGAGTTCGTGGTGCTGGACCACCTGGGTTCATTTGTGCCATAGCGGCTTGTCCACAGCCCCACTGCGTTGTGGACAACGAAACCGCCCGGCGGCTCGCCGGGCGGTTTCGTCGTTGACCGCCGATAGACTGGGACCGGGGACGCCCCCCAAGGGAAGGGCGGGGGAGCTGTCCGGCCCCCGGAACGCCGAAGGCCCCCACCGCGAGCAGTGGGGGCCTTCGCCGACAACAGATCTCAGCCGCTCTTGCGGCGGAAAGTCCGCTTGTTGGCCGCGGGCCCGTGGGCGTGCTGGTTCTTGCCGCCGCCGTTCTCGTGGGACGCGCCCGAGCGGGCGTGGGCCTGCTTGCGCTCCAGCGCTTCCCGGAACTTGCGCTTGACGTCGTCCTCCTCGCCGCTGGGCGACGGATTCGGTTCACTCATGCTTACCTCCGGAACTGACGACGTGTGACCGCTCCAGCCTGGCATCAGACAAACCACTTGGCGAGTCGATTACGTCACGTCATCAGCGTTTGGGGGACGGCACCCCGCCGAACTGCACCGACTTGCGGGTCAGCGGGCGGCCGCAGTGGTCGCACAGCAGGATCGGCCGCAGCCGGTTGCCGCATTCGACGTGGTGGAGCGTGATGTCCGGCTCCTGGCCCGCCACCTCGAAGCCGCGCGACCACTCCGCGATGAACGCCAGCGCCGGGAAGAACGCCAGCCCCTTCGCCGTCATCCGGTAGTCGCGCGCGTCCGTGCGCGTGGCCGCCGTGCCCGTGCGCAGGACGCCGACCTCCACCAGCTTGCTCAGCCGGGCCGACAGCACGCTCGGCCCGATCCCCAGCTCGCGCTCGAACTCCGAGAAGTGCCGGCAGCCGAGCAGCGCCGACACCAGGAGCCCGGTCGACCAGCGGTCGCCCAGCAGCTCCATCGTGTCGGGGAAGAACATCATCGGGTCGTTGGCCAGGGACTCCGCGTCCTTGCGGCGGAAGCGCTTGGACGCCGTCGCGGCCGCGACACCGGTGCTGTCCAGCCGCGACGCCCGCACGTCCCGCGCGTCGACGCGACGCCCGCACGCCCCGCACCCGAGGGGCGCTGATGTAGCCAGCTCGCAGTCGAGGTGGATCAGCGTCGGCAGCACCTCCCGGCGGCCTTCGACCCACTCGCGCTCCCACGCCCAGATCGAGATCAGCAGCGGCCACAGCTCCAGGCCGCGCTCGGTGAGCCGGTACTCGTGCCGCGTGCGGCGCGCGTCGCGGTACGGCACGCGCGTGAGCATGCCCGCGTCCACCATGTCCCGCAGGCGCCCGGACAACGCCGTCGGCGAGATGCCCAGCCGCAGCCGCAGCTCTTCGTACCGCCGGAAGCGCAGGAACAGGCTCTGCAGGATCAGCAACGTCCACTGGTCGCCGACCAGCTCGAGCGCCCGGCGGAGCGGATCCCCCGCCGGCCGGACGCGCTGTGCAGTCGCCTCGACCAAACCATCCCCCTTGTTACTAGCGGCCTCAGAGTAGCACCTGACTACACCTAAAGAAGCCTATTGACACCTGACTACACAAATCATAGTCTCATCCCCATCAGCCAGCGCGGTGAGCCCGACAGCCAGGGAGAAGCCCGATGACCAGCACCTCCGAACAGCCGCTGATGGTGGCCCGGACGGCGGACACCGGCGAGGCCAACCCCTACCTGCTCGGCGTGTACGCCCCCGTCGGAGAAGAGATCGACGCGGAAGACCTGCAGGTCATCGGCGAAATCCCGACGGACCTCAACGGCGTCTACCTGCGCAACGGCCCCAACCCGCGGTTCGCCCCGGAAGGCCGCTACCACTGGTTCGACGGCGACGGCATGATCCACGCCGTCCACCTGGAGAACGGCAAGGCGCGCTACCGCAACCGCTGGGTCCGCACGAAGGCCTTCGAGGCCGAGTCCGCGGCCGGCAAGGGCCTCTGGACCGGCGTCATGGAGAACCCGGCGGACAACCCGTTCGGCAACCACCACGGCCTCGGGCTCAAGGACAACGCCAACACCGACGTCATCTTCCACCGCGGCCGCGTCCTCGCGACCTGGTACCTGTGCGGCTCGCCGTACAGCGTCGACCCGCTCTCGCTCGAGACGCTCGGCGCCGAAGACTTCCTCGGCACGCTGGTCGGCGACATGATGGCCCACCCCAAGGTCGACGAGGCCACGGGCGAGCTGTTCTGGTTCGACTACGGCCCGCGCCCGCCCTACCTGCGCTACGGCGTCATCAGCGCGGACGGCCGGGTCGTCACCACCACCGAGATCGAGCTGCCGGGCCCGCGCCTGCCGCACGACATGGCCATCACCGATCGCTACGCGGTGCTGATGGACCTGCCGCTGGTCCAGGACCTGCAGGCGGCGAAGCAGGGCCGCCACAAGCTGCACTTCGACCGCTCGATGCCGAGCCGCTTCGGCGTAATGCCACGCTACGGAGACGGTAGCCAGATCAAGTGGTTCGAAGCGAGCCCGTGCTACATCTACCACGTCGTCAACGCCTGGGAAGAGGGCGACGAAGTCATCCTCGACGTCTGCCGCGTGCAGAAGCCGGCTCCCCGGCCGGACGCGCACACGCCGCTCGCGAAGATGCTCTCCTACCTGCGGCTCGACGCCCAGCTCCACCGTTACCGCTTCAACCTGCGGACCGGCGCGTGCCACGAGGCGCCCCTCGACGACGCCAACACCGAGTTCCCGACCGTCGACTCCCGAGGCGTCGGTCGTGCGAACCGGTTCTCCTACGCGGTGCACATCTCGCCCGAGTCGACGCTGAAGTTCGACGGGCTCGTGCGCTACGACAATCTTGCCGGCTCCAAGACCGAATACCGGTTCGGTCCCGGTCGGTGGGGCAGTGAGGCGCCCTTCGCACCCCGCGATGGCGCATCCGTCGATTCGGCGGACGGTTACCTGGTGACGTTCGTGCAGGACGAGCGTGAGGGACGCTCGGAACTGGACATCTTCGACGCCGCCGATCTCGCTGCCGGACCCGTGGCCAGGGTCCTGTTGCCCCAGCGGGTCCCGCTCGGTTTTCACGCGACCTGGGTCCGGGCGGACCAGCTGGAAAACCTCCGTTCATGAAAAGCCATCGAGAGGGTCGCGCCCGGGACTTCCGGGCGCGGGGATGGTGGAGTGCGGAGACGATCGACCGGCTCGTGAAGGAGCGGGTCAGTGCCGACCCGGAGGGTCTCGCGCTGGTCGATCCACCGAACACCACCGCACTGGTCGGACGCGACCCGGTGCGGTGGACCTGGAACCGGCTCGACGAACGCGTCGACGTCCTGGCCGCGTTCCTGCTCGCCAGAGGGGTGCGAGCAGGTGACGTCGTGGCCGTGCAGCTGCCGAACTGCTCGGCCCTGGTGCAGGCGTTCCTCGCGATCGTCCGGATCGGTGCCGTGGTCACCCCGTTCCCGGTGTCCTACCGGGAGCACGAGATGGGTCCGATGTGCCGGCGCACCGGGGCTGTCGCGGTGGTGACCGCATCCAGATACGGCGAGCACGAGCTCGCCGGGGCGGCCCTTGGGCTATCCGGCGCTTCGGCGCCGTCGGTCCGGTTCGTCGTCGCCCGGGGGGACGACGAACCGGCCGGCGCCCTGGCCTGGCCCGAAGATCCACTGTCCACTGCGGAGCGAACCACTCTGGACGCCTATCTGTCCGAACTCGACACCGACGTCAATGACTGCGTGACGATCTGCTGGACGTCCGGCACCGAAGCCGAGCCGAAGGCGGTCCCGCGCTGCCACGGTGACTGGCTCGCCACGGCGGGCGGCTGCGCCCAGGCCGCGGGGATGACCCGCGCCGACGTCCTGCTCTCGCCGTTCCCCATGACGAACATGGCCGGCATCGGCGGGATGTTCCTGCCGTGGCTGCTGACCGGCGCGGTGTTCGTCCCGCACCACCCGTTCGACCTGCCGGTGTTCCTGGGGCAGCTGGCGGCCGAACGCGTGACGTACACGCTCGCGCCACCGGCGTTGCTGACCATGCTGCTGCACAACGAAAAGATCCTGTCCGGAGTGGACATCTCCGCCCTGCGGAAGATCGGGTCCGGCTCGGCGCCGCTCTCGCCGTGGCTCGTGCGCACCTGGGCCGAGCGGTACGGCATCGACATCATCAACTTCTTCGGCTCCAACGAAGGCACCGCGCTGCTGTCCGGCCCGGCCGACATCCCGGACCCGGACCAGCGCGCGAGCTACTTCCCGAACTACGCCTCCGCGGTCACCTGGTCGACGCCCGTCGCCGGCTGGACGTCGGTGCGGCTGCACGACCCGGTCACCGGCGAGCACGTGACCGAACCGGGGCGCCCCGGCGAGCTGCACATCGCCGGGCCGACGGTGTTCGCCGGCTACCTGACGTCGATGGGGGAACCCCTGGACACTTCGTCGTTCGACGAGGACGGGCACTTCCGCACCGGTGACGTCTTCGAGATCGCCGGCGAACGCGGGGAGTTCCTGAAGTACGTCGACCGGATGAAGGACCTGGTCATCCGCGGCGGCATGAACATCTCGCCCGCCGAGGTCGAGGGCCTGCTGGCCGGGCACCCGGACGTCGCCGACGTCGGCGTGGTCGGCGTGGTCGACGAGGTCATGGGCGAGCGGGTGTGCGCGGTCGTCGTGCCGGGCGCGCGGAAGCCGTCGCTCGACGAGCTGGTCGCGTACCTGCGCGAGAAGAAGGTGGCTGCGTTCAAGCTGCCGGAACGGCTCGAGTACGCCGACGCCTTGCCCCGGAACCCCGTGGGGAAGATCCTGAAGCGGCAGCTGCGGGAAAGTCTGGAGTGAGGCCATGACCGTGTTCGTGCTGGGCGGGGCGCAGACCGACTTCGCGCGCAACTACGCGAAGGAGGGGCGCGGGATCCTCGAGCTGTTCGCCGAGGTCGTGCCCGCCGCCCTCGCGGACGCCGGGGTTTCGGCCGAGGACGTCGAGGTCGCGCACGTCGGCAACCTCGCCGCGGAGCTGTTCACCGGCCAGGCCCAGCTCGGCGGGCTGCTCGTCGCGGCGGTGCCGGAGCTGGACGGGGTGCCGTCGACCCGGCACGAAGCCGCGTGCGCGTCCGGCAGCACCGCGGTCCTCGCCGCGTGCGCGGACATCGAAGCGGGTCGCTACGACCTGGCGCTGGTCGTCGGGGTCGAGCTGATGCGCAACGTCGACGGGCAGCGGGCCGCCGAGCACCTCGGCTCCGCCGCGTGGGCCGGGCACGAAGCCGTCGCCGCGAAGTTCCCGTGGCCCGCGCTCTTCGCCGACGTCGCTTCCGCGTACGACGAGAGGTACGGACTCGACCCCGAGCACCTCGGGCAGTTCGCGTCGCACGCTTTCGACCGCGCGGCCAGGAATCCCCTCGCCCAGGCCCGCGACTGGCGGTTCCCGGCCGGGGCGTTCGGACCCGACGACGAGCTGAACCCGCTGATCGAAGGCCGCCTGCGCAAGCAGGACTGCGGCCGGATCACCGACGGTGCCGCGGCGGTCCTGCTGGCTTCGCCCGCGTTCGCGCAGCGGCTCGGCGGCGGCTTCCCGCGCATCGCGGGCTTCGGGCACCGCACCTCCCACATCGGCCTCGCGGAGAAGCTCGCGTCCGACGGCGAGTACCTCTTCCCGCACCTGCGCGGCGCGGTGGTCGACGCGTACGAGCGCGCGGGCGTGGCCGGGCCGGACGCTCTCGACGTCGTCGAGCTGCACGACTGCTTCACGATCACCGGGCTCGTCGCGCTGGAGCACCTCGGCGCCGCACCGCCCGGCGACGGCGGCGAGTTCATCGCCGACGGCGGCCTCGACACAGCCGGGATCAACCCCGGCGGCGGCCTCCTCGGGCTCGGCCACCCGGTCGGCGCGACCGGCGTCCGGATGCTGCACGACGTCGCCCGGCAGGTGACCGGGACGGCGGGCGAGACGCAGGTGGAGGGCGCGCGCACGGCGTTGACGCTCAACGTCGGCGGCTCCTTCACCACGGTCGTCACGATGGTGGTCACCGCATGAGGCTTTCGGTGTCGCTGGGGCTCTGGCAGGACCGCCCGCCGGAGGAGGCGCTGGAAACCGCGCGCGCCGCCGAGGCCGCGGGTTACCGGGAGCTGTGGATCGGCGAGATGGCGACGTGGGACGCGTTCGCTTTGGGGACCGCGATCGGCGCGGCGACGTCTTCGCTGTCGCTGACGTTCGGACCGCTGGCGGTGACGGTCCGGGATCCGGCGACGATCGCGATGGGCGTCGCGTCGGTCGCCGCGCTGACCGGACGTCCGACCGGCGTCGCGCTCGGCACGTCCAGCGACGTCGTGGTGCGCGGCTGGCACGGGCGGTCCCGGGCCCGCGCCGCCACGGCGCTGGAGGAGTCGGCGATCGCCGTGCGGCAGCTGCTCTCCGGCGAGAAGTCCACTGTGGACGGCTCGGTGGTGGGCTCCCGGGGCTACCGGTTGCGGCTGGCCGCCCCGAAGTCGCCGGTGACGATCGCCGCGTTCGGGCCGCGCGCCCTCGACGTCGCCGCGCGCCACGCCGACCGGATGGTGGTCAACCTGGTCAGTCCCGCCGCCGCGGCTTCTCTGGTGCGGGGGCTGCGGGACGCGGCCGCGCGGGCGGAGGTCGCGCCGCCGGCGGTCGCTGCGTGGGTGGTCGGCGCGGTGGATCCGGGTCCGGCGGAGATCGAGCAGCTGCGCCGAGGTGTCGTCGGGTACCTGGCGGCGCCCGGATACGGCGAAATGTTCCGCGAGGCCGGGTTCGGAGGCCTTGTGGACTTCGCGCGCACCCGTCCGCACCCGCGTGAGCTGCTGGCCGCGGTGCCGGTCGAGGCGATCGCGACGGTGGGTCTGCTGGGTTCGCGCGAGGACGTCGCCGCGAAGGCGCGGGAGTACGCGGAAGCCGGGATCGACGAGCTGGCGATCGTGCCCGCCACCGGCGACGACGACCCCGGCGGCGCGAAAACTCTCGCCGCGTGTCGATCCGCGGTCGTCCCGTTCGACGCGTAGGCATGAACGAGCCGACGAAGACCAAGAACCTCGACCGGAACGGGCTTCCGGCACTGCCGTGGAGCCGGGCGCGCGACCTCCTCGCGACCCAGACCCCGAAGGAGAACCTGACCTTCTTCGTCGGGACCGTCCGTCCCGACGGCCGGCCGCACGCCGCCGGTGTCGGCGCGATCTGGGTCGACGACGCGCTGTACTTCGTGAGCGGGCCCGGCACGCGCCGGGCCCGCAACCTCGCGGCGAACCCGGCGTGCAGCGTCTCGGTACGCCTGAACGGACTCGACCTCACCTTGGAGGGCGAGGCCGAGCACGTCGCCGATCCCGCCACCCTCGACCGGGTCGCCGCCGTCTACCGCGAGGGCGGCTGGCCCGCGACGGTGGAAAGCGGCGGGTTCACCGCGCCGTTCATGGCGCCGAGCGCCGGACCCGCGCCGTGGTTCCTGTACCGGCTCCGGCTCACCCGGGCGATCGGCGTCGCCGGTGCCGAGCCGCACGGCGCGAGCCGCTGGGACTTCAGCCGCTGATCGCCGCGGCCACCAGCGCCCCGATGTGGCGCATACCGGTGGCGTTCGGGTGCAGCGGCGCCGCGACCGAGGTCGGGATCACGCTCTCGAACCACTTGACTCCCGGCAGCTTGCAGACGTCGTGCCCGATCGAGGCCGTGCGGACGTCCACGTACCGCGCGTTGTGCCCCGCGGCCTGCCGGGCCAGGGCGGCGTTCGTCTTGTCGACGCTGCCCTGGATGTAGTTCGCGTCGCGGGGAGTCAGTGGCGCGATCGGCCAGCACCCGTTGCGCGGCAGGTAAGTGCCGTAACCGGCCACGAACACGGCAGCGTTCGGCGCCTTCGCGTGGATCGCGTCCAGCAGCGCTCCCCACGTCGGCTCGAACGCGGCGATCTTCTCGGCCAGCTGGTCGTGGCCACCGGCGGTGTAGCGGTCGACGCAGTCCGGGTTGATGCCGGGCAGCAGGTTGATGCAGCTGGTCGCCGCGCCGACCAGGCCGACGTCGTTGCCGCCGATGGTCAGCGTGACCGTCTTCGTGGTCGCGCCGAGCGCGTCCAGCTGCGGCGGGACCGCGCCGGTCTCCGTCGACTGCGGTGCGTACATGTCCGCGGTCGTCGCCCCGGAGCACGTGACGTCCACGAGCGGGACGCCGAGCTGCTTCGCGGCGACGTGCGGGTAGTCCGCGAGCGACCGGAGGCAGCCCGGGGACGAGAGGTCCGGGGGCAGGATCAGCGGGCCGGCCGCGGCCGAGTCGCCGAGCGCCACGTACTCGCCGGCGACGCTCGCTTCGGCCGTGCCCGCGGTCGTCGCCAGAGCCGCGACCAAGATCGTGATGAACGCCGTTGTCCTCACTCGCACGCCGTCCTCCTTGACGTTGTGCCGATGGTTGGTCTCCGTGACACCATCGGCACCGAGGGTGCCCGGATTGATTGGGAATCCGGGCAGAGAACGAGGGGATCGGTTGTGACGGAGCACAAGCCGGGTGGCGACCTGACCCTCGGCGGGCAGCGCGTCCACGAGCGGCTCACGCGGGAGGAGCCCGACCTGGTCGCCCGGGTGCTGGCGCGGATCCAAGCCGAGGTCGCGGACTACCGGCGGCTCCCCGTCGAGGAGCTGGCCGGCGACATCGCGCGGATCACCCAGCAGACCGTGCGGGCCTTCGCCCGGTGCCTGCGCGAGGACCGCGACCTCAACGCCGCCGAGCTGCGGCAGATCGGCGCGTCCGCGGTGCGCCGGGCCGAAGAGGGCTTCCCACTGGAGGCGGTGCTGGCCGCGTACCACGTCGGCACGCGAGAGATCTTCGCCGTCGGCTCGGCCGACGCGGGCAGTGCGGACGTCGCCGATCTGCTGGAGGTCGCGGACCGGACGCTCGCGTTCGTCGGCACCGTCACCGGCGCCGTCACGCGCGGCTACCTGGAGGAGCTGCGCACGAAGATCGGGCAGGAGCACACCGCCCGCCGGACGCTGCTATCGGTGCTGGCCGACGGCGGTCCCGTCGATGCCGTCGCCCGCAGCGCCGGCATCGCGCTGCCGGCGCGGTACCTGGTCCTGAGCGTCGAGCTCGGCCCGCACGCCGACGAGGCCACCCCGGGCATCGACGCCGACATCGCGATCCGCCGGAAGCTGCGGCGGTTCCTGGCGGCGTTCGAACATTCCTGCGGTGATGGCGTGCTCGCCTCCTTGGACGGCCCGGGCGGGCTGGTGCTGCTGCCGCTGGCCGGGCGGCTGTCGGCGGTCCCGGAGTGGGGTTCCCTGCTGGGCACGGCCGGGCGCGCGGCGGGCGTGGACGTCCTGGCCGCGGCCGACACGGCGGCGCCGTCGGAGGTCCGCGAGGTGGCCGGGCGGACCGGCGAGGTGCTGGACGTGCTGCGGTGGTTCGGCCGCCCGCCGGGGCTGTACCGCCTCGACGACGTCCTGGTGGAGTACCAGCTGACCCGTCCGGGCGAGGCCCGCGACCGGCTCGCGGCGGTGCTCGCGCCGCTGGACGCGCACCCGGAGCTGGTCGAGACGCTCTCGACGTACCTGGAGCTGGACACGAACCGCCGCCGCACGGCGGCCCGCTTGCACGTCCACCCCAACACGGTCGACTACCGCCTGCGCCGCGTCCGCGACCTGACGGACATCGACCCGCTCCACCCGGCCGGCCTCCCGCGCATCATCGCGGCCCTGGCGGCCCGCCGAGCCTCACTCCCGCGCTGACGCGTCGACCCCCCAATCACACGTGTTGCCCCTCCAATCACACGTGTTGCCCCTCCAATCACGCGAGATGCCCCTCCAATCACGCGAATGACGCGCCCAATCACGCGAGTCCGCGTACCTGGACGGTCGGTTCGCTTGATCAGGCGCGGGACTCGCGTGATTGAAGGCGGAACTCGCGTGATTGAACAGCGATCTCGCGTGATTGGGGCGTCGACACGGGGTCGCGCGGGGCCGGGATGCGGGGCGCGGAAGAGCGGGACGCGAGCCGCGCGAAGGAGCCGAAGGCGACGAGCGCGGCGAAGGCCAGGGCGGCGAGACCGGCGGGCGCGGAAAAGGTGAGTTCGCCGGCCCGGCCGAGCACGAACCCCGAGTCCAGCGCCCACGCCACCGCCGCGACCCCGATCGCGGCGGCAACCGAACTCCAGAACGCGGTCAGCAGCACCACCGCGCCCAGCGTGACCAGCGCGTACCACGGATGACCCGTCGCCCCGCACAGCTCCGCCACCAGCACCGCGCCCACCGCAGACACACAGCCGAACGGGAACCCGAAGCCACCACTCATGCCGTCCAGGAAACGCCGCGAGAGCGCCAGGAGCATGAGCCAGGACACATTCCCTACGCCCCGGCCCCGGGATCTTGACGCGTTATTGACCCGTCACGCGGCCGATCGCGTCGACGACCACCGGCCACACCGCGCGCGGCAGGTTGTGGCCCATGCCCGGGATCACCAGCAGTTCCGCGCCCGGGATCGCCTCCGCCGTCGCCTTGCCGCCGCTGACGTCGATCAGCGGGTCGGCGTCGCCGTGCACGACCAGGGCCGGCAGCCGCACGGACCGCAGGCCCGACGTCCGATCACCGGACGCCAGCACCGCCGCCGCGTGGCGCAGCGTGCCCACCGGGTGGCGGGCGCGGTCGTAGTGCAGCGTCGCCTTGGCCAGCAGGAACGCCTCGTCGTCCGGGTAGCCGGGGGAGCCGAGCCGCCGGTAGCCGTCGACGCTGTCGGCCAGCGCCTGCTCGCGGGTCGACGCCGGTGGCCGGGCCAGCAGCGCCAGCGCCCACGGCTCGGCCCGCCCGACCGACGGGTCCCCGGTGGTCGACATGATCGACGTGACCGACAGCAACCGGTCCGGGTGGTCGATGGCCAGCTGCTGCACGATCATCCCGCCCATCGACGCGCCGACGACGTGCGCGCGTACGATGCCGAGCGCGTCGAACAGCCCGATCGCGTCGTCGGCCAGGTCCGAAAGGCGGTACGGCGCCGTCGTCAGGTCGCCGGCGGCCAGCGCGGCGAGGTCCGGCGCGGGCAGCTCGTCGAGCCAGGTGGAGAGCCCGACGTCCCGGTTGTCGTAGCGCACGACGAAGAACCCGCGGCCGGCGAGCAGCTCGCAGAACCCGTCCTCCCAGGTGATCATCTGGGCACCGAGGCCCATCACCAGGACCAGCGGCGGACCGTCCGGATCGCCGAAGGTGTCGTACTCGAGCTCGATATCGCCGGCCTGTGCGCGTGCCATGTCCCGATCCTGCCGTACCCGTGCGGCGCTGGCACCGGTCCCACCCGTGCGGTTACCGTTACGCCCCATGCCGACCTCATCCTCGGGTACCGGACAGCGCCCCCGGTCGCGAGCCGCGGCGGGACTGCCGGCGCTCACGGCCGACCGGATCATCACCGCGGCGACGACGCTGACCGGCGAACGCGGCCTCGACAACTGGACGCTGCGGGAGCTCGCCCGCGCGGTCGAGGCCTATCCGGCGGTGATCTACCACCACGTCGGTGACCGGGACGCGGTGGTGAACGCCGTCGTCGACCGGGTGGTCGGCCTGCTGGAGCTGCCCGACCCGGAACTGCCGTGGCAGGACTGGTTCACCGAGCTGCTGGCGAGCCTGCGCGCGGTCCTGCGGTCCTACCCGGGCTGTGCGAGACGGCTCGCGCTGTTCGGCCCGTCCGTCAAGGCGGCCACGCGCAGCATCGACGCCGGCATCGGGGTTTTGCTGAAGGCCGGCTTCGGCCGCGAGAGCCCGATGGCCTACAACCTGCTGCTGATGACCGCGTGCCAGTTCGTCGCGATGGAGGACGACCGCGACGGCGCGCTCGCGATCCGGATCGACAACACCGAGGAGTACGCCACCTACCGCGAGCGGGCGGACCTGCCGGGGATGGCCGAGCTGGGTGCCGCGATGCACGACCTGATGGGCGATCCCGACCTCGCCGCCGGATACTACGCCCAGGTGTACGACTACGCGGTCCGGCGCTGTCTCGACGGGCTCGCCCACCGGCTGGAAGAACTTCGCGAATCGGGCGGCGAAGGGTTGACAGCGACTTGACAGCGCTCCGGCGTACCGTGAGCGTGCGTCGGCGGTTCGTCCGCTGACCCGGAGCCCCTGGCGCCCTCCTCCCCCTCGTGGCGCCGGGGGCTTCGGTCTACGCGGGATCGCCCGGTTCCGCCTGGATCGCCGGGAAGATCTCGCCGACCAGCGTGACGAGCGACTTGGACAGCAGCAGGTGCACCTGGGCGCGGGTCAGCGACCCGCGCACGAGCCATTCCCGGCCGGCGGACTTCACCATCCCGCCGAACGCGCGCACGAGCGCGTTCAGTTCGGGGCCGTGTTCGCTTTCGCTGGACAGCCCGACGGCTTCGAGCACGCGATCGGCGGACTCGCGGTCGGCCTCTTCGAGAATGCGCTCGACCTCGAGATCGCGCCCGATGCCCTCCGGCGCGATCGCGGCCAGCCACATCCGTTCCTGGCTGGTGACCATGTCGAGGAACCACTCGATGGCGACGTCGGCCCGCAGATCGAGCGGCCCCTCCGGCAGGATTTCGACAGCGAGGCGCGGCACGGTCAGCGCGCGGCGGATGATTTCCAGGTACAGCTCGCGTTTGGTGCCGAAGTAGTGGTTGATCAACCCCCGCGCGACACCGGCCGCCGCGGCGATGTCCGAAGTGGACACTTCGGAGTAGGGACGTTCACCGAACAGCCGCGCCGCGCAAGCGAAGATCTGTTCCTTCCGTTCGTCCGGTTCCAGTCTTCGCCATCTCGGCGCCGGCTCGGTGTTCATGGTCCCATCGTCGCATGGCCCGCTGAGCAGGGCAGCTCAGTCTGCCGGGTACCACGATCGGGTCACGCTCAGTCCGGGAGCGTGATCGGCGCGAGGTCCTCGAAACAGTCCCCGGGACCCGGGTTCGCGGGGTCCGTCTCACCACCGAAGTGGTGCAGCACGCCCCAAACCGCGTTCAGCGCCGTCTGCACCGCGCCCTCCGCCCAGCCCGCCGTCCACGAGACGTCGTCACCCGCCAGGAACAAGCCTCGGTGACGCTCCGCCAAGACGTCCTGCATGAAATGCGTGAACAGCCGGTGCTGGTAGCGGTAGTGCCCGGGCAGGTTCGCCTTGAACGCGCCCATGAAGTGCGGCTCCGCCTCCCACGAGACCGTCACCGGGTCGCCGATGATGTGCCGCCGGACGTCGACGCCCGGGTAGATCTCGCGCAACGATTGCAGCATCACTTCGACGCGCTCGGTCACCGACAGCGGCAGCCACTTCAGCGAGTCGTCGGCCCACGTGTACGACAGGCAGATCACCGCGGGCGAGTCGGGAGTGGACCCCAGCAGGTACGTGCCGCGCGGCATCCGGTCGGTCAGCGTCATGCTCATCGTGTCGCGGCCGGTCGCCGGGTCGGGGTCGAGCCAGAACGGGCGGTCGACGGGGACGAACACCTTCGACGACTCCATGTAGTGCGTGCGCTCGATCGCCGTCCAGTGGTCGATCGGGAACAGCGCTTCGTCGCATTCGATCTTGGACAGCAGCATCCAGCTCTGCGCGGTGAACACCGCCGCCGGGTACGTCCGGATGTGCCCGGACGCGTCGGTCACCGTGATGTTGTTCGGCGCCGTGCGGTGCAGCCGCGTGACGCCCGGACGCGGTCCGCCCTCGTGCAGCGAAGCCAGCGACGTTCCGGCGGGCCAGAAAGCGACGTCCGACGGCGCGTGCTCCCACAGCCGCAGCGGGAGCTGGCGGCTGCCGCCGACGATGCTGCGGTGCTCGTCGTCGGCTCCGGTGTAGACCACGCGCAGGATTTCGAGGATGGAGTTGGGGAAGTCGGTGTCCCAGCCACCGGTGCCGAAGCCGACCTGCCCGAAGATCTCGCGGTGGCGGAAGGAGGCGAACGCGGGGGAGTCGCACAGGAACCCGTAGAACGTCTGGTTGTCCAGCTTCGGGACGAGCTCGTTCCACAGCCGCTTGATCGTCTTCGCGTCGCGGTCGCGGATCGCCGTCTGCATCTCGGCGAACGACGCGTGCTCGGCCAGGGTCCGGTCCCACGCGGCGGCGACGTCGGCGAACACCGCGGGCAGCTCGGCCGGCGTCCGCGCGTAGTGGCTCTGTCCCTTGAGGTCGACGACCGTGCTCGGCGTCTCCGGGGCCAGCGGGTTCGGGAACGGCGCCGTCTCGAGCCCGACCTTGTCGATGTAGTGGAACAACGCGGTCGACGCGGGCGGGAAGCGCATCGCGCCCATCTCGGCGACGACGTCGTCCGGGCAGCCGGGGAACCGCACGGTGCGCAGCCGTCCGCCGATTTCGGCGATCTCGTACACCACCGGCCGCAAGCCGAGCTTCATCAGCTCGTACGCGGTGACGATGCCGGAGAGGCCGCCGCCGATCACCGCCACCTCGGTGCCGTGCCGGTGAGCGGGCACCGAGCCCAGCCCGGCGGGGTGGGCGAGGTAGTCGTCGTAGGCGAACGGGAAGTCGGGGCCGAACATCGTGATCGGGCGGCCCGCGGGTTCGTCGTGATGGATCGCGGTCGGGACAGCGGAGGTCATGCGGTGGTTCCTCGGTACAGTTCGGGCCGCCGGTCGGCCAGGTGGGTGTTCTCCAGCCGGGACGCGGCGAGCGCGTCCCGGGTGACTTCAGCGGTGATCAGCGCGGGTCCCGCTCCGGCGCGGGCCAGTACCTCGCCGGTCGGGGCGACCACGCAGGAGCGTCCGCAGTAGGTCAGCTCCTGTTCGACGTCACAACGGTTGGCGTAGGCAACGAACAGCTGGCTCTCGTAGGCCCGCGCCGGCACCAGCGTGTCGGCGACCAGCTCGTACGGGCTCATCAAGGCCGTCGGCACGACCAGCAGTTCCGTGCCGGCCAGCGCGTGCGCCCGGACCAGCTCGGGGAACTCGACGTCGTAGCAGATCAGCAGCCCGACCCGGATCCCGGCGACGTCGGCCTGCACGACCGGCTCGTCACCCGGGGTGAACCACGCCTTGTCGAGGTCGCCGAACAGGTGCGTCTTGCGGTAGTTCGCCCGGCGCCGCCCGGCCGCGTCGACGAGCTGGACGCTGTTGTGGACGGTCCCAGCGTCCGCCTCCGGGTAGCCGTACGCCAGCGCGACGCCGGTTTCCCTGGCCAGCGCGGACATCCGTGCCGCGGTCGGGCCGTCGGCCGGTTCGGCGAGTTCGTGCGTCCGGGCGCCGATGTGGTAGCCGGTCGTGCTCATCTCCGCCGTGACGACGAGGTCGGCGCCGGACGCCCGGACCGCGTCCGGCAGCGCGTCGAACGGACCTTGGTGGATCGCGACCCTCATGCGAGCCTCGACCGCCGGATCCCGTACCCGAAGTAGATCAGCAGGCCCAGCGCCATCCAGGCGCCGAAGACGACCCAGGTGGCGCCGTCGAGGCTGAACATCATGTAGCCGCAGCACAGCACGCCCAGGAGCGGCGTCACCGGCGAGAGCGGGACGCGGAACGTGCGTGGCCGCTCGGGCTGGCGCCGCCGCAGCAGCAGGACGGCGATGTTGACCAGCAGGAACGCGAACAGTGTCCCGATGCTGGTGGCGTCGGCGAGCTTGCCGAGCGGGATGAACGCGGCCAGCACGGCGACGAAGCCCGAGACCACCAGCGTGTTGATCCGCGGCGAGCCCGACTTCTCATCCACTTTGGACAACGCGGGAGGCACCAGGCCGTCGCGGGACATCGCGAACAGGATGCGCGTCTGTCCGTAGAGGACGGTCAGCACGACGCTGGAGATGGCCACGATCGCGCCGACGGCGAGCAGGCCGGCCCAGAACGGGTTGCCCGACACGACGCTCAGCACGTGCGACAGCGCCGCCTCTTGGCCGTCGAACTCCTGCCACGGCAGCGCGCCGACGGCGGCCACGGCGACCAGGCAGTACAGCACGGTGACGATCCCGAGCGAGAGCAGGATCGCGCGCGGCAGGTCGCGCTGCGGGTTCTTCGCCTCCTCGCCGGCGGTCGACGCGGCGTCGAACCCGATGTAGGAGAAGAACAGCTTCGCGGCGCCGGCACTCATCCCGGCCAGCCCGAGCGGCAGGAACGGCGTGAAGTTCCGCGCCTTGACCGCGGTGAAGGCGATCGCGCAGAACAGCACCAGGGTCACGATCTTCACCGCGACCATGACGGCGTTGGCCCGCGCGCTCTCCTTCGCGCCGGAAAGCAGCAGGAGCATCGCGAGGACCACGACGACGATCGCGGGAACGTTGACGATCCCGCCGGACCCGGGCGGCTGGCTGAGCGCGTCCGGGATGGCGAAGCCGAACGCGAGCCGCAGCAGTTCGTTGAGGTACTGCCCCCAGCCGACGGCGACCGATGCCACCGAGACGCCGTATTCGAGGACCAGGCACCAGCCGCAGACCCAGGCGACCAGTTCGCCGAGCGTCGCGTAGGCGTAGGAGTACGACGAACCGGACAGCGGGATCATGCCGGCCAGCTCGGCGTAGGAGAGGGCGGAGAAGAGCGCGGTGACCCCGGCCAGCACGAACGACAGGACCACGGCCGGCCCGGCCACCGGGACGGCTTCGCCGAGGACGACGAAGATCCCGCTGCCCAGCGTCGCGCCGATGCTCAGCATCGTCAGCTGCCCGAGCCCGAGCGATCGCTTCAACGTGCCATGATCACTTTCGGCGACCAGATCGGCGACCGGTTTCCGCCGCACCGTCGCGGCCCGCAAAGTCATGCCGACGACGGTATCGGCCGTCTCCGGCGGACAAAACAGGAGAACATTGCGCGTACAGATGAATCACAGGTGATTCATTGCACAAGCCGCACGAATCCTGGCGAATCGTTCCGTGTGCGGTGAGGGGCATCACGCGTGTCCAGCGGGGCATCACGCGTGATCAGAGGGGCATCAGCCGCGATGCCCCTCCAGACACGCGTGATGCCTCTCCGGACACGCGTGATGCCCGGTTCGTCACACCTCGGTGGCCGGGAGCAGGAGCGTGAACGTCGGCGGGTCGGGACGGCTCAGGCGGAGTCGGCCGCCTTCGGCCTCGGCGAGGCTGCGGGCCAGCCGCAGGCCGATGCCGTGCCCGGACGCCGCCGTCGCGAACGGGTTCGTTTCGCCCAGGTCCGGGCCCTCGTCGGCGACGTCGATGGCCAGCGTGTCGCCGGCGTCGCGGGCGACCAGCGTCACCGTGCCGCGCCCGTGCGTCGCCGCGTTGTCCAGCAGCACCCCGAGCACCTGGCGGACCGCCGCGGCCGCCACCCGCGCCGGCGGCGGCTCCTGGCGGATGATCCGCAGCGTGCGCCCGTGCGGCGAAAGCAGCGCCTCGCCAGCCTCCCGGACCTCCTCGAGGAGGGCGTCGAGATCCAGCTCGGCCCGCGGCGCCCGGCGTTCGCGGCCCAGCGCGAGGAGGTCCTCGATGGTGCGTTCCAGCCGGTCGGCGGACGCGATCCCGGCGCGGATCGCCGCCAGGGGGTCCGCGCCCGGGGTCTCGAGCGCGGCCTCCAGCTGCAGGCGCAGCCCGGTCAGCGGGGTCCGCAGCTGGTGGGACGCCTCCGCGGAGAACGCGCGCTCGCGCTCCAGCGTCGAGCCGATCCGGGCCGCGGTGGTGTCCAGCGCCTCGCCGACCCGGTCGATCTCGGCGATCCCGGCGCGCGGGCCGCGGACGGTGAAGTCGCCATCGCCGAGCCGCCCGGCGGCCGTGGCCAGCTCCTCCAGGGGCCGGACCAGCCGCGTAGTGAACCGCCGGGCCATCAGCCAGCTCGCGCCGATCGCCACGATCGCCAGCCCGGCCATGCCGTGCCAGGTGAGCGCGATCCGCAGGGTCAGCGCGGACTCGGGCAGCGCGGCGCGGACGACCCCGGTCACGCGGGACCCGCTGATCACCGGGACGGCCAGCACCCGGTCGTCGCCTTCGTGCCCGGTGACGACGTCCAGCGTGGCGCTCGCCGCCTGCCGCTCGAGCGCGCCGCCGGTCGCGGGCCCGTGCCCCGCGAGCAGCCGACCGTCCGGGGCGTAGACCCCGACCACGCCCTCGGCTTCGTCGTCGTCCTCGGGCGGCGGCACGATCGGCGTCCGCCCGGTGGCGAGCGCGTCCGACACCGCGAGCGCGGCGGCGTCGGCGGCCCGCTCCAGGTCGGCGGTGGCGTCGTCGTGGTAGTACTTCAGCACCGCGATGCCCAGCGGCAGCGCGAAGAGCACGGTCGCGACCAGGGCGGCCAGCACCGTCAGCGAGATGATCCGGCGGCGCACGGTCAGCCTTCGGCGACGGTCCGGGCGGGGTCCTCCAGCCGGTACCCGTGGCCGCGCAGGGTGGCGATCCGGGGTACCTCGGCGTCGGGCCCGGCCGCCGACGAGAGCTTGCGGCGCACCGCCGCGATGTGCACGTCCAGGGTCTTCGTCGAGCCGTACCAGTGCGCGTCCCAGACCTCGGACATCAGCGTCTCGCGGCTGACGGCGACCCCCGGCTGCTCGGCCAGCCGCGCCAGCAGGTCGAACTCCTTGGCCCGCAGCACGACCTCGCGTCCGTCCAGGGTGGCGCGGCGCCCGGCGATGTCGACGGTCAGCCCGCCGACGGTCACCGGGGGCCGGGCCGCGGCCGGCGCGCCGCGGCGCAGGTGCGCGCGCACCCGGGCCAGCAGCTCGCCCAGCCGGATCGGCTTGGTGAGGTAGTCGTCGGCGCCGGCGTCGAGGCCGACGACGACGTCCATCTCCTCCTGCCGGGCGGTGAGGATGACGAGCACGGCCGCGGGCAGCGCGGACCGCAGGCGGCGGCAGACCTCGACGCCGTCCAGGTCCGGCAGGCCGAGGTCGAGCAGCACGAGGTCGAAGTCGCCGGTGCCGGCGGCCTCCAGGGCGGTGCGGCCGTCGCGGCGCCAGCACACCTGGTAACCGTGCAGTCGCAGGGTCGATTCGAGCACGCTGCCGATCGCGGCGTCGTCTTCCACCACCAGCAGGTTCGGCATGCGGGGAGCCTACGTTCTACTCCGGCCGCGCACCGAAACCGATCCGCGAAATGCGTCGTGAGGCGTCCGTCACGTCCGCTCCGAACCGTGCCACCGCCTCGGTGGTGAAGCGCGTGGTCGGGCCGGTGACCGCCAGTGCGGCCAGCAGCCGCCCGTCGGCGTCGAACACCGGGCCGGCGACGCTCGACGCGCCCGGCTCCGGCTCGCCGTGGCTGACCGCGGTGCCCCCGGCGCCGGCGAGCACCTGCCCGGCGGCCCCGCACCCGAGCGGCAGCTCGTCGCCGGTGCGGCCGACGTGCCGGACGGTCCGCGAGCCTTCCTGCTGGGCCACGCAGACGAGCACTTCGGTGCTGCGGACGTACAGGTTGACCGTTTCGCCGCAGTCCCGGGCGAGCTCGCGCAGGACCTGGCGGACCGGCTCGGGCAGCTGCCACGCGGCGTTCGCCAGCTGGGCCCAGCGCAGCATCCCCGGGCCCACGGTGACCCGGCCGTCGGGACGCGTCCAGAGCAGGCCGCGCTGTTCGCAGGTGGCGACCAGCCGCAGCACCGTCGTCTTCGCGAGGCCGCTCGCGGCGGTGAGGTCCTTGACCGCCCACGTCCGGCGGCGTTCGGTGAAGAGGGCCAGCAGGTCGAAGGCGCGCAGCACGCTCCGGACCGCTCCGTCGTCTTCCGCCATCACCGAGCGACCCCCGTCCGCTTGACCCCAGCGTACCGGCGGGTCAGGCCACGTGACGCTCGAACGCCGCGACGGTCTCGGCGAGCACCTCCGCCCCCGGCCGGGCCCACAGCCCGGCGTTGAACACCTCGACCTCGATCGGGCCGGTGTACCCGGCCGCCTCGACGGCCGCCCGCAGGTGGCGGTGGTCGATCGGGCCGTCGCCCGGCAGCGCGCGGCCCAGCAGCGGGTCGGGCAGCGGCACGAGGACGTCGCACACGTGGAACCCGGCGATCCGGCCGGCGGCCGCGGCGATCGACTCCTCGATCCGCGGGTCCCACCAGACGTGGAACTCGTCGACGATCACCCCGACCTGCGCCGCCGGGTGCTCGGCCGCGATCGCCAGCGCTTGATCCACAGTGGACAGGACGGACCGGTCCGCGCACTGCATCGGGTGCAGCGGCTCCAGGCCGAGCCGGACACCGCGTTCCCCGGCGTACGGCGCCAGCTCGCCCACGGCGTCCGCGACCCGCTGCCGCGACGCGGCGAGGTCGTTGCCCGCGATCCCGCCCACGACGAGCACGAGCACGCCGGCGCCGAGCGCGGCGGCTTCGTCGACGGCCTCCCGGGTCTGCGCCACACCGTCCACAGGGGACCCGTCCGGGGTCACGCCGGTGAAGAACCCACCGCGGCACAACGACGAAACCCGGACACCGTGCGCCTCGAGCAGGCGCGCGGCTTCGTCGACGCCGGTTTCGGCCACTTTGTCCCGCCACAGCCCGATCCAGCCGACGCCGGCCTCGGCGCACCCCGCCACCGCCTCGGGCAGCGACCACGCCTTGGTGGTGATCTGGTTGAGGCTGAACCGCGGGTCCATCACGCGACCCCCGCGACCTGCAGCAGCGGCCGCATCCGGGCGACCGCCCGCTCGGGGTCGGCGAGCACGCCGGCTTCGTCGGCCAGCCGCAGCAGCGTCGCGAGGTGGGTGATCGTGCGCGCGGACTCGTTCCCGGCCAGCATCCGGAAGTGCTCTTGATGGCCGTTCAAGTAGGCCAGGAAGACGACGCCGGTCTTGTAGTGCCGGGTCGGGGCGCGGAAGATCTCGCGCGCCAGCGGCACGGTCGGGTCGAGCAGGGCGTGGAACCCGGCGCGGTCGCCGTCGTCCAGACGGCGCAGCCCCGCCGCGGCGACCGGCGCGATCGGGTCGAAGATGCCGAGCAGGGCTTCACTGTGGCCCTGGTCGTCGCCGGCGATGAGCTGGGGGTAGTGGAAGTCGTCGCCGGTGTAGCAGGCGACGCCCGCGGGCAAGGCGCGTCGGAAGTCGGTCTCGACGTCGGCGTCGAGCACCGACACCTTCACCCCGGCGATGGTGCCCGCGTGCTCGGCGCACAGGGCCGCCAGCTCGTGGGCCGCGGCGCGGACGTCGTGGTGGCCCCAGTACCCGGCCAGCGCGGGGTCGAACTGCTCGCCGAGCCAGTGCAGCAGGACCGGCCCGCTCGCCTCGGACAGCAGCTTCCCGTAGGCCGCGTGGTAGTCGTCCGGGCCCTGCGCCGCCGCGGCCAGCGCCCGGCTCGCCATGACGACCGGGACCGCGCCCGCGCCGCCGACCAGGTCCAGCTGCTCGCGCCAGGCGTCCACAATGGACGCCGGAGTGGCCGGACCGGCGGGCAGCTGGTCGGTGCCGACGCCGGCGCACCACCGGCGGCCGGCCGCGATCGCGCCGGTGCGGGTGACCAGCTCCTTCGTCGTGGCCCAGTCGAGGCCCATCCCGCGTTGCGCGGTGTCCATGGCTTCGGCGACGCCGAGCCCGCACGCCCAGAGGTGCTCGCGGAAGGCCAGGGTGGTGTCCCAGTCGACGGCACCGGGCTCGTCGGCGAGCGCGTCCGCGACGACGTGCACCGCGGCGTAGGCGATCCGCGACGACGGCGGCGTGCCCGGTGGCCCGGGGAGCGCCGGACCGGACGGTGACCAGTTCACGAGCCCGCCGCCGGGAACCGGGAGCAGGAGCATCGGACGACCTCCGCAAGTCAGAAAGCGCTTTCTCAGTTCCACGGTAGGGCCTGTGCCGGAGTGCGACAAGGCCCGACCGGGTGCGCCGCGGGTCAGCGCTTGGGGCGCGAGGTGCTCTCCCGCAGGACGACCTCGCCGGAGAGCCGGACGGTGCGCGGCCGGGTGCCGCCGGCCCCCTTTATGGCCAGGTCCATCGCCCGTTCGCCCAGCTCCTCCAGCGGCAGCCGGACCGTGGTCAGCGCCGGGGCGAGGTCGCGGACGACCGGGATGTCGTCGAAGCCGGCGACCGAAATGTCCCCGGGCACGGACAGGCCCTCCTCGCGCAACGCCGTCAGCGCGCCGATCGCCATCACGTCGGTGACGGCGAAGACGCAGGTCGGGAGCTTGCGCTTGCGGCCGGCGAGCAGCCGTTTCGTCGCTTCGTAGCCGCCGTCACGGGTGAAGGCGGCCTCGACGACGTCGTCTTCGTGCAGGCTGATGCCGTGTTCGGCGAGCGCGTCGGTGAACCCGGCCAGCCGGTCGACGACCGTGCTCAGCTTGCGCGGCCCGGCGAGCACGGCGAACCGCTTGTGGCCGAGCCCGACCAGTTCCTTCGCCAGCGCCGCGGCGCCGCCCTTGTTGTCCGGCTGGACGGTGTCGATCTTGAGCCCGCGGTGGCGGCTGACCGCCGCGACCTGCCCGCCGCCGCGGCGGTACGGCTCCAGCTCGGCCGCCATCGCGCGTTCCCACGCGCGGTCTTCGAACGCCGAGCCGATCAGCAGGATCGCCGCGGCCCGCTGCGCGCGCAGCGTCGAGACGTAGGCGACCTCGCGGTCCGGGTCGCGGAAGGTGCCGGCCAGCATCACGAGCAGCCCGTTGTCGGTGGCCACCCGCATCACCCCGCCGGCGATCGCGGCGAAGTACGGGTCGCTGACGTCGTGGCAGATCACGCCGACCGTGCGGTGCGTGCCGCCGGCGAGTGCCTGCGCGTGCGCGTTCGGGGCGTAGGCCAGCTCGGCCGCGGCGGCGGAAACCCGCTCCCGCAGGTCGGCGCGGACGGACGCGGTGCCGTTGAGCACCCGCGACGCGGTCGCGAGCGAGACGTTGGCGCTGCGTGCCACGTCTTCCAGTGTCACGTGCGGCCGGGCCTTCATGGCTGGCTCCTCCAAGATCGGTTTCGGTGTCTCCGCGTGCTCGGTCGGTGCAATCTACTGGGAGGGGGGTGGGCCGCGAGAAGCCGCTGGCCGGGGGACCTGACCCGTTCGAGTGAATTACGCGGGGAAGATCGGCGGTGGCGTGTGCGTTGCAAACAAGGAGAACCTTCAAGCAGTGAGTACGCCACTGCTTTGCCCATCGCGAAAGGAACCACGCATGCTGTTCGGTGACGAGCACGTCCGCCGCTACGAGGAGACCGACGGCGAGGTCGGTCACGAGTGGAAGGAAGGCGTCCCGACGCTGGTGCTGACCACCAAGGGCCGCAAGACCGGGCAGGAGCGCAAGTTCGCCCTGATCTACCAGGAAGTCGACGGAAACCCGGTGATCGTGGCCTCCAAGGGCGGCGCCCCGAACCACCCCGGCTGGTACTTCAACCTCCTCGAGACCCCCGAGGTCGGCGTGCAGGTGAAGGCGGACAAGTTCAAGGCCACCGCCCGCACGGCCGAGGGCGAGGAGCGCGCGAAGCTGTGGGAGAAGCTCGCCGCCGTCTGGCCGGACTACGACAACTACGCGAAGAAGACGGACCGCGAGATTCCTGTGGTGGTTCTCGAGCGACTGTGATCTGCGCCGCGTTCCGCGCGCGCGAGGGCCGATCCGGCCGGTCGTCGGCTACGAATGACAGTCATGGACCGCTGGACCGCCCTGGACACCGAGGGTGAGCTGCTCACCCGACGCCGGATGATCGCCTACGGCCGGCGCTTCGCCCGCGCCGGCCGGGGCGCCTGGTACAGCTTCGCGATCGAGGTCGTCTGGCAGTTCCTCGTCCAGACGACCCGGTTCCGGGTGCGCGGCTCGCACCACATCCCGAAGTCCGGGGGCGTGCTGGTGGCGTCCAACCACCTGTCCTTCGCCGACCCGGCGACGCTGACGGCGTTCTGCCTGGCCGCCGGCCGCGTGCCGCGGTACCTGGCGAAGGCCTCGCTGTGGAAGCTGCCGGTCCTGGGCCGCGTGATGCGCTCGGGGCGCCACATCCCGGTGTACCGCGGCGCGGCGACGGCGGCCGAGGCCTACCGCGACCTGGTCGCTTCGGTGCGGGACGGCGAGTGCGTCGCGGTCTTCCCCGAAGGCACGTTCTCGAACGACCCGGCCGGCTGGCCGATGCGCGGCAAGACCGGCATCGTGCGCGCGGCCCTGGAGACCGGCGCGCCGGTGATCCCGGTGGCCAACTGGGGCACCCACCACCTGCTGCCGTCGACGGCGTGGTTCCCCCGCGGGATCCCGCGCAAGACGGTCGACCTGCTGGCCGGGCCGCCGGTCGACCTCTCGGACCTGGTCGGCCGCGAGCTGACCCGCGCGGTGCTGGAAGAGGCCACGGCCCGCATCATGGCCGCGATCACCGAGCTGCTGGTCGAGCTTCGCGGGGAGCGGCCGCCGGTCGCCGCTTGAGGCCCGCGTCACCCCGCCCGGACCTGCCGAAAGGGGTAGTTTCGGGCGTATGAGTGCACAACACTTTGATGTCGTCGTGCTGGGGGCCGGAGTCGGCGGTTACGTCGCGGCGATCCGCGCGTCCCAGCTGGGGCTGAGCGCCGCGGTGGTCGAGGAGAAGTACTGGGGCGGGGTCTGCCTGAACGTCGGGTGCATCCCGTCGAAGGCGCTGCTGCGCAACGCCGAACTGGCGCACGTCGTGACGCAGGAGGCCGCGGCGTTCGGCATTTCGTCCGACAGCCCGATCCGGGTCGACTACACGGCCGCCTACGAGCGGAGCCGGAAAGTCGCCGACGGGCGCGTCAAGGGCGTGCACTTCCTGATGAAGAAGAACAAGATCACCGAGTTCGACGGGCACGGCACGTTCGTCGACGACCACACCCTCGAGGTGAACGGTTCGCAGGTGACCTTCGACCACTGCATCATCGCCACCGGTGCGACGACGCGGCTGCTGCCGGGGACCTCTCGGAGTTCTCGGGTGGTCACCTACGAGGAGCAGATCCTCTCGAGCGAGCTGCCGTCGAGCATCGTGATCGCCGGTGCGGGCGCCATCGGTGTCGAGTTCGCTTACGTGCTGCACAACTACGGCGTCGACGTCACGATCGTCGAGTTCCTCGACCGGATGGTTCCGCTGGAGGACGCCGAGGTTTCGGCCGAGCTCTTCCGGCGTTACCGCAAGCTGGGCATCAAGGTGCTGACCTCGACGCGCGTCGAGTCGATCGACGACTCCGGTTCTTCCGTGCAGGTGACTGTGTCCTCGGAGAAGAACGGGCAGCAGGTTCTTTCCGCCGACAAGGTGTTGCAGGCCATCGGGTTCCAGCCCCGGGTCGAGGGCTACGGGCTGGAGAAGACGGGTGTCGCGTTGACCGAGCGTGGCGCTATCGCCATCGACGGGCGGGGGCGGACCAACGTTCCGCACATCTTCGCGATCGGCGATGTGACGGCGAAGTTGATGCTGGCTCATGCTTCCGAGTCCATGGGTGTCGTCGCGGCGGAGACGATCGCCGGTGCGGAGACCATGGAGCTCGATTTTCCGATGATCCCGCGGGCTACTTACTGCCAGCCCCAGATCGCGAGCTTCGGGTGGACCGAGGAACAGGCTCGGGAGAAGGGGTTCGACGTTCAGGTGGCGAAGTTCCCGTTCACGGCCAACGGGAAGGCTCAGGGGCTGGGGGATGCCGGGGGGTTCGTCAAGCTGATCAGTGATCGCACGCACGGGGAGCTGATCGGGGGGCATCTCATCGGGCCGGACGTCACCGAGTTGCTGCCGGAGCTCACTTTGGCTCAGCAGTGGGATTTGACCGTGCACGAGGCGGCTCGGAACGTGCACGCGCATCCGACGCTGGGTGAGGCGGTCAAGGAAGCTCTGCACGGGCTGGCCGGGCACATGATCAATATGTGATTGATCGGCCCTGGCCGGCGGGTTCGCCGGTCAGGGCAGGTTGTCAGAGCACGTGGGATGCGATCAGGTGGCCCAGTTGGCGGATGTCCGCGCTGCCCTTGAACTCCAAGCGGACCTTGCCGAGGCCGCTGAACCAGAGATCGAGCTCGGCGTCCAGGTCGAAGGTGCCCGCCGTTTCGATCGAGAACGCTTGGATCTTGCTGTAGGGCAGCGAAGTGAAGTCCTTCTTCTTGCCCGTGACGCCTTGGACGTTCACCGCGATCAGGCGCTTGTCGGTGAACACCACGAAGTCGCGAACGGCTTTGAAACAGGCCATCACCTGTTCGCCGTGGATGATGATCGGCTGCACCGTCGGCGCGATGTCCTGGGGATTGCACGGGGCGAGCTTGAAGACCGTGTTCTTGGAGAAGTCAATCATCCGTCGACCCTAGCGGCCGCGTCGCGTCAGCCTGCGCATGTCGTTCTCGGTGACGCCGCTTCGGCCCGCCGCGCAATCGGGACCGGACACATGATCAATATGTGATCGCGGCGGCTTCGCCCCGAAGCTTGATTGTCACCACGGACTGCGGCTTCGTATCGGGGCGGTCGGGGTATGGGCGACTGCCCCTGGGTTGGACCGCTCGCGCGGCGGGGGACGAATCTTTCTCATGTTCCCCAGGGGCGTTCCAGCATGTGGGCGGCGCTACGTTCCCGACTTTGGTCGCTGGTCCGGCGTGCGGTCACTCCTTAGATTCTCCCCATTACACCCGGTCGGGTGTCATTCGGTCGAGTGACCGAGTAGCGCAGGGAGAAATCGATGGTGAGATTCAGCCGGGTCGCCGCGCACGCGGTTCCGCTGACGGTCGGTGCGTTGCTGCTGACCACGGGGGTTTCGGTGGCGCAGCCGTCCACGGTGGACGCGGCCGCCGCGCGCACCGAAGCCGGCATCAGCGCGCTCCAGAGCATCAAGAAGAGCCTCACCCCGGCCGAGCGCAAGCAATCGAGCCAGCTCGTCGTCGAGAAGCGGTTGCGGGGCGATCGGACCCTCGCCGCGAAGCTGCCCGACTACCGCTCGGGCGTCGGCGTCAGCGCCTCCGGCACCGTCTCGGTCGAGATCACCGCCACCCGTGACCAGGCCGTCGCGAACGCCGTCGAGGCGGCCGGGGGCACCGTCCGCTTCGCCTCGCCCGGCGGCGTTCGTGCCGACCTCCCGCTGTCCGCCGTCGACGCCATCGCGGGCCGCGCCGATGTCGCCGAGGTCAAGCCGGCCGCGCAGGCCACGACCTGGCGCGAGGAGGGCAACCGGGACTTCCGGGTCGCGGCCGCACAAGCCGCCGCGACCCAGGTGTCCGAAGGCGACAAGGCGCACGGTGCCGACGCCGCCCGCACCACCTACGGCGTCAGCGGTTCCGGCGTGAAGGTCTGCGTGCTCTCCGACGGCGTCGACTCGCTCGCGAAGTCGCAGAGCGCCGGTGAACTGCCCACCGTCGACGTCCTGTCCGGACAGAAGGGCAGCGGCGACGAGGGCACCGCGATGCTCGAGATCGTCCACGACCTCGCGCCGAACGCCGCCCTCGGCTTCGCGACCGCGTTCACCAGTGAGGCCAGTTTCGCCGCGAACATCCGCGCGCTGCGCACCACCGGCCACTGCACGATCATCGTCGACGACGTCGCCTACTTCGACGAGTCGCCGTTCCAGGACACGCAGGTCGCGCAGGCGGTCAACGAGGTCACCGCGGCCGGCGTCCTGTACTTCTCCTCGGCCGGCAACTCGGGCAACGCGACCGACGGCACCAGCGGCTACTACGAAGGCGACTTCCGCGCGTCGTCGTCGAAGATCAGCGGCGTCACCGGCACCCCGCACGACTTCGACCCGAGCACCACGACGCAGAACTTCGACGCGCTTTCGGCCGGCTCGCTCGGCAAGCCCGTGACGCTGTTCTGGTCCGACCCGTGGGGCAAGTCCGCCAACGACTACGACCTGTTCATCCTGAACTCGGCGGGCAGCGTCGTCGCCTCGAGCGAGAACGGCCAGTCCGGCTCGCAGAACCCGTACGAGATCGCGAGCGTGCCCACCACCGGCTCCGGCTACAAGGTCGCGGTGGTCAAGTACAGCGGCGCCGACCGGTTCATCGCGCTCAACGTGATCCGCGGTCGGTTCGTGGCGTCGGGTTCGCTGAAGGTGTTCAGCACCAACGGTGTCACGAACGGCCACTCGTCGGCGGCGAGCGCGTTCAGCGTGGCGGCGGCCCCGGCGGCGGGTGCGTTCACGCGGCCGCTGGAGACCGGTGACCCGGCCAACCCGGCGGGCCCGTACCCGGGCCTGTTCAGCGCGTCGAGCAAGTGGGAGCGCTTCTCCTCCGACGGCAAGCGTCACCTGTTCTACAACGCGGACGGCACGGCGATCACGCCGGGCAACGTGTCTTCGACGGGTGGCACCACCCGCAGCAAGCCGGACATCACGGCGGCCGACGGCGTGGCGACGTCGGTGACGGGCTTCCAGCCGTTCTACGGGACCTCGGCGGCGGCCCCGCACGCGGCGGCGATCGCGGCGCTGCTGCTGTCGGGCAAGCCGACGGCGACCCCCGCCGAGATCCGCGGCGCGCTGGTGTCGTCGGCGATCGACCTGGGCACGCCCGGGTTCGACACGGTGACGGGCAACGGCGTGATCATGGCCGGCCCGGCGCTCGCCGCGCTGGGCGTCCAGCCCAAGTAGGTTCGCAGCGGGGTCCGGTGGTGAGCCGGGCCCCGCTGGGTCATTTCCCGGTGACCAGCAGGTGGAAGCCGAGCCCGCTGTGGGCGAACTTCTCGTGCCGGAGCACCGTCAGCCCGGCGCCGGCCAGTTCGGCTTCGAGCGCGGGGATCGGGCGGATGCGGAAGCCGTTCTCGGTCAGCATCCGGGCGCGGCCCATCAGGTCCGGGTCGCCGACGCCCAGCACGAAGCGCCCACCCGGGGCCAGCACCCGGGCGACCTCGGCGAAAGCGGCGCCGAGGTCGTCGACGAAGTAGACCGTGTTCGTCGTGACGATCGCGTCGGCCGAGCCGTCGTCGAGGGGCAACGCCGTCATCGGTCCTTCGCTCAGCACCAGCCGGCCCGTGGTGAGCTCCTCGCGGAACGTCGCGCGGGCGCGCTCGAGCATCGTCGCCGACACCTCGACGCCGTGTACTTTGCCGGCTTTCGCCAGGAGCAGGGAAAGACCCAGGCCGCCGCCGAAGCCGATGTCCAGCGCCGTTTCGCGGCCCGACAGCTCCAGTGCCGCCACCGCCTTCACGACCGCCTCCCGGTTCCGGCGGTTGAGCGCCGACCCGACCAGCCGTCCGCGCAGGCCGCTAGGGTGGCCGAGTTGCCGGGCCAGCCCGGCCTGGAAGCGCTCGCGAAGTCCCATGCGGACAGTCTAGGAGGCGTGATGGCGAAGACGGCGGTGGTGACCGGAGCCGGTTCGGGCATCGGGCGGGCGGTGGCGCGGGCCCTCCTGTCGGACGGCTGGTCCGTCGCGCTGGCCGGGCGGCGCGCTTCCGCTCTCGAGGAAACCGCCGCGGGCTTCGACGGTGCGCTCGTCGTGCCCACCGACGTCTCCGGCGAACAGTCCGTCGCCGCGTTGTTCGCCGCCGTCCGCGAGCAGTGGGGGCGGCTCGACCTGCTGGTCAACAACGCCGGGATCGGCGCGGCGGGGACCGTGGCCGACCTGTCCGTCGAGGACTGGAAGCGGACGGTCGACGTCAACCTCACCGGGATGTTCCTCTGCGCGCAGCAGGCCGTCAGGCTGATGAAGGACCAGGATCCCCGCGGCGGCCGGATCATCAACAACGGCTCGATCTCGGCGCACGTCCCGCGCCCCGCGACCGTCGCCTACACCGCGACCAAGCACGCCGTCACCGGGCTGACGAGGTCGATCTCGCTGGACGGCCGCGCGTGGAACGTCGCCTGCGGCCAGATCGACATCGGCAACGCGGCCACCGAGATGACCGAGCGGATGGCGGCCGGCATCCCCCAGGCCGACGGCCGGGTGATCGCCGAGCCGACGTTCGACGTCCGCCACGTGGCCGACGCGGTGCGGTACATGGCTTCGCTGCCGCTGGACGCGAACGTCCAGTTCCTCACCGTCACCGCGACGACCATGCCGTTCATCGGCCGCGGCTAGGGGATCACCCGCGCCTTCCGGAACTCGTCGAACAGCCGGTAGAACATCTGCTCCGTCTCGACGTACTCGTGGAAGCCCGCGCGGCGGGACTTCGAGGTGTCCGCGAACATGTCGTAGTCCCAGCCGAACACGAAGTCGCCGAAGGCCCAGGACGACGAGACGTCCGCGTAGGACGCCGTGAGGCCGTGTTCCGCGGCGAGTGAAGTCCACAGTGGATCCTTGTCGGTCATCACGTCCACAAGGGACATTCGCAGCGGGGGCGCGGCTTCGAGGCCGAAGTACGCCGCCAGCTTCGGCCACAGCTCGCTCCACCGGAACAGGTCGCCGTTCGCGATGTTGAACGCTCCCTCCTGGCCCGTCGCCCACACCGTGGCCGAAGCCAGCAGGCCCGCGTCCGTCATCTCCAGCAGGCTGTCGTACGCGCCGGGCTTGCCCGGGAACCGCAGCGGCAGGCCGAGCTCCTTCGAGATCGACGCGTACACCGCGATCACCAGCGCCAGGTTCATCGGGTTGCCCAGCGCCGTGCCGCCGACCACCGACGGCCGGATCGCCGACCAGGAACCTCCCCACCGCTCGAGGAACTGCTGCTGGTCGACGTTGAACTCCGGTGGCATGTGCCCGGCGTCGGTCTCGCGCGCCGGCGTCTTGAACGGGCCGAGGTGCGCGCCGTAGACCTTGTAGCCCTGCATCAGGCTGACGTGCTCGAGCGCGGCCGGGTCCAGGGCGCCGACGAGGTTCGTCAGCATCGCCAGGTTCGGCGGGACCAGTTCGGCCCACGTCGGCCGATCCTGGTACGCCGCGTAGAAGAGGTGCGTGACGCCGCTCAGCGCGCCGACCTTCGCCCGCGTGTCGGCGGCGTCGAGCAGGTCGACGGCGAGACCACCGCGGCGGGAAAGCCCGATGACGTCCCAGCGCCCGTCCGCCCGCAGGTGCTCGACGAGGTTCCGGCCGATGATCCCGTTCGCCCCGGCGACCAGGGCTGTCTTGCGTTCCATGTCCTCCAGCCTGGTCACGCGCTCGTGATAAGTCCAAGGCTTGGTTTTCACCATGGCGATAAACTCTGCTCATGGTAAGCCTGCGGCAGCTCGAGTACCTGGTCACGGTGGTCGACACCGGCTCGTTCACGCGCGCGGCCGAGCAGCTGCACGTGACGCAGCCCGCGTTGTCGCACCAGATGCGGGCCCTCGAACAGGGCCTCGGCGGGCCGCTGCTCGAACGGCTGCCCCGGACCGTCCGGCTCACGCCGATGGGCCGGGCGATGCTGCCGCACGCGCGGGCGGCGCTGGCCGACGCCGAACGAGCGCGCTGCGCGGCCCGGCTCGCGTCCGGCACGACGGCGGGGGAGCTGCAGGTCGCGACGGTCTACTCGATGAGCCTCGGCGTGCTGCCGCCGGCGCTGCGCGTGTGGCGGCGCGACCGGCCCGGCGTCGACGTCCGGCTGATCGAGTTCCGCCACGCCGACGAGCTGCGCGACGCGATGGCCGCGGGCGAGGCCGACGTCGCGCTCGGACCGCTGCCGCCGGTCTGGACCGGGCCGGTGCGCGAGCTGGGCGTGGAGGAGTTCGTGGTGGTGCTCCCGGCGGACGGCGCTTCGGAGGCTTCCCCCACGGGTGTCGTCGACCTCGCGACCCTCGCCGACTGCGCGTGGGTGCACTACGCGCCGGGCAACGGCCTGGCGGAGCTGGTCGACGCGGCCTGCGCGGCGGCCGGGTTCCGCCCGCGCGCGGCCGTCCGCACCGAGCAGACGGCGGCGGCCCGATCCTGGCGGCGGCGGGCCTCGGCCCGGCGCTGGTCCCGGCGAACGTCCTGCCGTCCCGGTTCGACGGCCGGGTTTTGCGGCCGAGTGTGCCGGTGCGCCGGACGTTGGCGGCTTACACGCGGGCCGCTCCGGACCCGCTGACCACGGCGTTCATCGACACCCTGGTCGAGCACGCCACGGTCTAGAGGCGATCCAGCCAGGGGTGCTCGCCGAACGTCTGCCGGAGGGCATCCGCCAGCCACTGCCGTTGCGCGGGGTTCAGCACCGGCAGCGCCGCCAAGAAGTCCAGCTCGTCCTTGGGGCGGGGGTGCCGGGCCTTGACGAAGAGCTGGACTTCCGTTGCCAGGTAGGGGATTCCGTCCGCCGTGACCGCGCCCAGCTCGGTGACGGCCCGCCGCACGGCCGGGTCCCGGCGAGAGACCCACGAGTCGCCTTCGGTCTCGTCGAGCATGACCTGGATCCGCCACGGCGCCGACGCCGACGGGCGGCACCAGATGTCGTCGACGCCGGGCGGCAGCAGCTCGCCGCGCCGCCACGGCCGGAGCGTGCCGGGCGGGTCCGCCGCCCACCACTCCCACGTCGCCAGCGCCTCCTGGACCGCGAGCTGGTCGCGCCGGAGGAGCAGGACGTCGACGTCGCCGTGGTTGCGGAACGCGTGCCCGACCGCCAGTTCGATCGCGTAGCCGCCCGCGATCCACCAGGGCGCGCGGATGCGCGAGAACAGCTCGACGACCTCGGACAGCGGCGCCGGGTCCCAGGTCACGAGACCCCGATTCCGGCCAGCACCGGGCCGGCGAACGGGGTCGTCAGGACGTCGTGCACGCGCGACGACCAGACCGCGTGGCCGTGACCGGACCACAGCGGCGCCACCGGGAGGTCGCGCAGCAGCTGGTTCTCCGCCAGCCGGTACAGCTCGCCCGACTCCTCCGGCGTCGCCGCCGCGTCCGCGAGTGCCAGATTCTGGCCGAACACCTCGTCGGTGTACCCCGACTCCGTGGCCAGCGTCGACAGCAGCTCGTACGGGCTCGCGGTGGCCAGTGAAACGTCCAGTGTGGATGGTCCGTCGGGCGGGCCGGACAAAGGTTGCGCGGTCACCGAAACGTCCAGCGACTTGTGCAGGCCGACGACCAGCGTCCGCGTCCAGGCCTCGGTCGAAGGTCCGAAGTAGACGGTTGCGCCGCCGGGGAAGGCCGCCTGCTGCAGGAGGGCCTTGCCCGCTGCCGCGTCGAAGCTGCACGGCCGGCACGTGCCCGATCGCTCGCCGGGTGCGTCCGCGGGCGGGAGCAGGGCCTTGGCCGGGTCGACCTGGTGGGCGAGCGGCCCGGCTTCGAGGGCCGCGCGGTCGACGCCCAGTGCGAAGCCGTGACGGACCGTCGCGTCGGCGAAGCGGGGGTTCGCCACCGGGAACGCCAGGTAGCCGGCCCGCGGCAACGCCCAGGTCGCGTGGTGGCCGTCGTCGAAGTCGTCGTGCATCGCGTCGTGCTTCTCGCCGGGGACCTCGGTGGCGAGGTCGAGCGTGCCCGCCTTGACCGCGTCGTACTGGGCCGTCGGATCGCCGACGCGCAGCTCGATCTCCTCGGCCTGCCCGGAACCGACGCGCTTCAGCGTGCCGCCGGAGCCGGGCCGCCACGCGCCGTCGAGCCGGTACGGGCCGTTCCCGACGGGTGCCGCGGCGAAGCCCTTCCAGTCGTGGGAGGCGAGCACCGACGCGGGCAGCGGCACCAGGCCCGGCGCCGAGAGCAACGCCGGCACCTGGCCGGACGGGCGATCCAGGACAAGGGAAATGGTGTCCGGAGTGGACGCCGTGATCTCGCGGGCGCGCAACAACTTCGTCAACACCGGCGCGGCGGCCCACCGCGAAGCGGCGATCGCGCGCCACGTGTCCACATAGGACTGAGCGGTCACCGGGGTGCCGTCGTGGAACGCCGCGGGGCGCAGCTTGACCGTCCAGTGCACCCGGTCGGTGCTCTCGATCGACTCGGCCGCGCGCGGCGTGAGCTTCCCGGTCGCCGCGTCGTAGTCGGCGAGCGGGGTCCACAGCGCCCCGGTCACCAGCCGGCCCGCCGAGTCGGCGACGTCGGCGGGCAGCAGCGTCGCGGGCTCGCGGAGGCCGGCGGACAGGACGCCGGGCCGGGCGGCGTCGGAACCGGAACAGCCCGTGACGGCGAGGGCCAGGACGGCGAGCAGGACGAGCAGGCGCATGAGCCAGTCCTACCAGTCAGGAGGCAACCAAAGGCGGTTGTGTCCGGTTGATCTCCGTCGTACCGTTCCCCGGGATCACGCGTTCTGGGAGGTTTCGTGCGCACCTGGCTCCGGTCGTGCTTCGCCGCCGTCACCGTCAGCGCCACGCTGGTCGCGACCGGGCTTCCGGCCGCCGCCTGCGGCGAGGACGACAAACCCGCGGTTCCCGCCGCGCGCACCCTGGGCGATCCGGGGGCGATCAAGAACGTCAAGGCCGTCGGCAGCGTGCCCGACGCCGCCGGCGCCATCTCGGTCAACTTCCTCGACTACGGCCGCCGCGACGTCATGGTCGTGTCCGGCGAGTTCGGGCTGAAGGTCTACGACCTGACGAAGAACCCGGCCGCGCCGAAGCTGGTCGGGCAGGTCAGCCTGCCCGGGCTGTGGGAGACCGAGGACACCGAGGTCGACCCGGCCCGCAAGCTGGTGTTCCTCTCCCGCGACCCGCGCGCGTTCGGCGGCACGACGCACACCGGCGAGTCCGGCATCTACGTCGTCGACGTCTCGAAGCCCGAAGCGCCGGCGATCATCAGCTACACGAAGGTCCCGGCCGGGCACACCACCAGCTGCGTCGACGGCTGCCGGTACCTGTGGACCGGCGGCCCGGCGAAGGCCGACGACCAGCCGGCCGACTGGGGCGGCCGCCCGATCTGGGTCACCGACATCCGCGACCCGCGGCACCCGAAGGTGAACCCGCAGCCGATCGAGCTGGCCCGCAACGACGGCAAGACCGACTACGTGCACGACGTCCAGGTGGACGGCAACGGCGTGGCCTGGGTGTCCGGGCGCGGCGGCGTGCGCGGCTACTGGACGAACGGGGTCCACCGCGACCCGCTTTCCGGGAAGGTCCGGCGCGCCAACGCGCACGAGCCGATCCCGTACGCCGGCGGCGGCATCGCCGAGACGGCGGCGCCCTCGCGGTTCATGCACAACAGCTTCCACCCGGCGGGCCACCGCGTCGGCGACGGCGCGTGGCGCGGCCAGGACCTGATCTACGCGACGGAAGAGAACTTCGTCGACGGCTGCGCGGGTGACGGCGTCCTGACGATCTCGTCGCTCGCCGGTTCGTACCACGGCGAAGGCTGGCGTTCGACGCCTTCGCAGCCTTTCCGGTTGCAGAGCGTCGGCACGTGGAGCGTCAACGGCCAGGAGGGCAGCGACCCGGCGTCGGACGACTGCTCGGCGCACTACTTCGACGTCCGCGGCAAGATCCTGGTGCAGTCGTTCTACTCGCAGGGCACGCGGTTCCTCGACGTCAGCGACCCGACGAACCCGCGCCAGATCGCCTACTACCGACCGGGCGACGCGAGCGCGTGGGCGCCGTACTGGCACGGCAAGTACGTCTACGTCGCGGACAACGCCCGGGGCATCGACGTCCTGCAGCTCACGAAGTAGGGCTTGATCCACCGGAGGCCGCCGCCGAGTCCGCTCGGCGGCGGCCTCCGGTGCGTTTCAGGACCGCAGCCACACCGCGGTATCGGTGGGCAGCTGCGCGTCGACCGGCCCGCTCGCCAGCAGCACCTCACCCGACGGCAGGGGCACCGGGGCGGCCGAGAAGTTCAGCGCGAACGTGAACCCCGTCCCGATCCGGAACGCCAGCACGTCGTCGCCGAGGGAGAGCCACTCCAGCTCACCCGTCGGCAGGTCACGCCGGAGCCGCAGGCCGTCGCGGTACAGCGACAGCATCGACTCCGGGTCCGCCGCTTCGGCCGAAGCCGTGTAGGCCTTCCACTCCTCGGGCTGCGGCAGCCACGCGTCACCGGAACCGAACCCGAACGGCGGCTCGTCACCCGACCACGGGATCGGCACCCGGCAGCCGTCACGGCCCGGGTCGGCGCCGTTCGTGCGGGCCCACACCGGGTCCTGGCGCAGGTCGTCCGCGATGTCCAGGACCTCCCACAGCCCCAGCTCTTCGCCCTGGTAGACGTACAGGCCACCGGGCAGCGCCAGCGTCAGCAGCGCCGCCGCCCGGGCCCGCTGGGTGCCGAGCGAGAGGTCCACCGGCAGCTCGTGCAGCCGGTTGGCGAACGAGAAACCCGTGTCGCCCTGACGGCCGTACCGCGTGACGTGCCGCGTCACGTCGTGGTTCGACAGCACCCACGCCGCCGGGGCACCGACCTCGTCGTGCGCGCGCAACGTCCGGGAGATGACGTCCCGGAAGCGCGGCGCCTCCCACGGGCACACCAGGAAGTCGAAGTTGAACGCCGAGTGCAGCTCGTCGCGGCGCAGGTAGCGCGCCGCGCGGGACATGTCCGGCAGCCACATCTCGCCGACCAGCACGCGCTCGCCCGCGTAGCTGTCGGCGATCTTGCGCCACGACCGGTAGATCTCGTGCAGGCCCTCCATGTCGGAGAACGGCGTCTCGTCGCCCTCGTCGACGTCGGGCAGCCGCGGGTCCTTGACCAGCCCGTCGGCGACGTCGATGCGGAAGCCGTCGACCCCGCGGTCGAACCAGAACCGCAGCACGTCCTCGAACTCCGTGCGGATCTCCGGGTTGTCCCAGTTGAAGTCGGGCTGGCGGGAGCTGTAGAGGTGCAGGTACCACTCGCCGTCCGCCACACGGGTCCACGCGGATCCGCCGAAGCGCGACTTCCAGTTGTTCGGCGGCTCGGACCCGTCCGGCCCACGGCCCGGCCGGAACCAGAACCGTTGCCGCTCCGGCGATCCCGGGCCCGCTTCGAGCGCGGCCTGGAACCACCGGTGCTCGTCGGAGCAGTGGTTGGGCACGATGTCGATGATCACCCGGATGCCGCGCGCGTGCGCCTCGGCGATCAGGTCCTCCGCCTCGGCGAGCGTGCCGAAGAGCGGCTCGATGTCGCGGAAGTCGGCGACGTCGTAGCCGCCGTCGTCCATCGGCGAGGGGTACCACGGGGTGAACCAGATCGCGTCGATCCCCAGGTCGGCCAGGTGGTCCAGCCGGGCGCGGACGCCGGCGAGGTCGCCGACGCCGTCGCCGTTGCCGTCCGCGAAGCTGCGGATGTAGACCTGGTAGATCGCCGCGCTCCGCCACCAGCCGGTCTTGTCGGTCACGAAAGTGCCCTCCTAGTCGTCGTGAAAACCCGGCTCAGCCCTTGATGCTGCCGGCGGTCAGCCCGGCGAGGATCTGCCGCTGGAACGCCAGGAACAGCGCCACCATCGGCAGGCTGGCCAGCACCATCCCGGCGACGAGCACGTTGAGCGGCATGTCGATCGCCACCCGTTGCAGCATCACCGAGAGCGTCTGCTTTTCGGTGTCCGGGAACACCAGCAGCGGCCAGATGAAGTCCTTCCACGCGGTGACCACCGCGAGGATCGACACCACGGCCAGGATCGGCCGCGAGATCGGCAGGATGATCCGCCAGAGCGTGCGCACCGGCCCGGCGCCGTCGATGCGCGCCGCCTCGATCAGCTCGTCCGGGATCTGGTCGAAGAACCGCTTCAGCAGGTAGATGTTGAACGCGTTCGCCGCCGCCGGGAGCCAGACCGCGGTCGGCGAGTTGATCAGGTTGAGGTGCAGCAGCGGCAGGTCCGTCACCGTCACGTACGTCGGGACGAGCAGGGCCGTGGCCGGCAGCATCAGCGTCGCCAGCATGAGCCCGAGCACGACGTTGCCGAACTTCGGGCGCAGCTTCGACAGCGCGAACGCGGCCGGGACGTCGATGGCCAGCTGCGCCAGCCACGCGCCGCCGGCGACGACGAGCGTGTTGAGGAAGTACTTGCCCAGGCTCAGCTGGTCCCAGGCGTCGGCGAAGGTCTCCGGGTGCCACTCGTGCGGGATGAGCGTCGCCGGAGTCTGCGCCAGCTCCTGCGGAGACTTCATCGCGCCCGTGACGACCCAGTACAGCGGGAACATGAAGGCCAGGAGGAACACCACGAGCGTGCAGGCGAAGACGACGCCGTAGACGACCTTGCCGCGCGGGCTGCGCAGCGCGCCGGGGGAGACGAGGGTTCTCATGTCTGGTCCGCCTTCCGCGTCAGCCGGACGTACCACGCCGAGAACACGCCGAGCGCGATGAACAGCAGCAGGCTCATGGCGCTGGCCGAGCCGAAGTCGTTGTAGACGAAGGCGTAGCGGTAGAGCAGCAGGAGCACGGTCACCGTCGAGTCGTCGGGTCCGCCGCCGGTCATCACGTACGGCTCGGTGAAGACCTGCATCGTCGCGACGATCTGCAGCAGCAGGAGCACCAGCAGCACGAACCGTGTCTGCGGGAACGTCACGTGCCGCAGGCGTTTCCACAGCCCGGCGCCGTCCAGTTCGGCGGCTTCGTACAGCTCGCCGGGGATCGTGCCGAGCGCGGCCAGGTAGATCAGCGTGGTGCTGCCCATGTTGGCCCACGTCGAGACGAAGACCAGCGACAGCATCGCGGTCGTGGAGGAGTCGAGCCACTGGCCGCCGGGCAGGCCGACCGCGCCGAGCGCGGAGTTGAAGAGGCCGGGACCCGGGTCGTAGAACCACTTCCACATCAGCGCCGTGACGACCGGCGGCAGCATCACCGGCAGGTAGACGGCGAGCCGGAAGAACGCCTTGGCGTGCCGGATCTCGTTGAGCAGCACGGCCGTCAGGAACGGGACGGCGAAGCCGAAGACCAGCGCCAATCCGGTGAACAGCAGGGTGTTGCGCCAGGCGACGCCGAACAGCGGATCGGCGAAGAGCCGCTCGAAGTTGTCGAACCCGACCCACGTCGGCGCGTTGACGAAGTCGACCTGCTGGAAGCTCAGCAGGACGCCGCGCACGATCGGGTACCAGGAGAAGAGCGCGAACACCACGAGCGCGGCGCAGAGCAGGCCGTACGCGGTGAGGTTCTCCTTGAGCTTGCGCTTGAGCCGGGTGCGGCGGCGTTCTTCTTGCGAGACGGCCGGGCGCCCGGCCCGCGACGACGACGTCGCGGGCCAGGCGAGCAGGCTACTTGACCTGGGCGAGGACACTGTTGACCTTCGAGGACGCGGACGACAGCTGCTGGTCGAGGTTCGCGTTCTGGTCGGTGAGGACCGCCTGCATCACGCTGTCGAGCGCGGCGTAGATCTGCTGCGCGCCCGGCGGCTCGATGCTGCCCTTGATCTTGCTGGTGGTGTCCACGTAGGACTGGTAGTTCTTGGCGGGAACGTTGGCGTACTTGGCCTTCAGGGTCAGCTGCTGGTCGCGGACCGCGCCCGTCCAGACGTCCGGGGTCGGCTCGGCGGGCAGGCCGACCGGCTGCTTGCCGTCGACGTACTGCTGGATGTGCTTCTCGAAGCGGTCCGGGTTGAGGTACTTCCACTGGATCCACTCGAGGCCGGCCTTGACCTTGTCCGGCGAGGCCTTCGGGTTGATCATGTAGCCCTCGCCGCCGAGCAGCGTGCCCTGGCCGCCGGGCATGCCGGCGATGCCGTAGTCCTCGTACTTGCCGTTGAACTGCTTGACCAGCACGGGAACGTTGTCCGGGGCGGCCATGTACATGCCGAGCTGGCCGGCGCCCATCATGCGCTGGACGTCGGTGGCTTCGAGGAGCTGCTTGGCGCCCATCGAGTTGTCGGTCCAGCGCATGTCGTGCAGGTACTGGAGGGCCTGCTTGCCCTTTTCGTTGTTGAAGTCGGCGACCCACTTGTCGCCGTCCTTGCGGGCGATGTCGCCGCCCATCGAGTACATCCAGCCGGTCATGTGCCAGCCGCCCTGGTTGTTCTTGCTGTAGTCGGCGTACCCGACGACGCCGTTGCCCAGCGCGGCGATCTTCTTCGCGTCCGCGCGGACCTCGTCCCAGGTGGTCGGCGGCTTGTCCGGGTCGAGCCCGGCCTTCTGGAACAGCGGGCGGCTGTAGACCAGGCCCATCGTGTAGTTCATCGTCGGCAGGCCGTAGAGCTTGCCGCTTGCGTCCCGGAAGTTGTCCAGCAGTTCCGGCTTGATGTCGTTGATGTGCGGAACGCTCTTCGCGGCTTCCGTGATGTCGGCGGCTTGACGGCGTGCGATGATCTGGGCCGGGTCGGTGAAGTAGACGTAGTAGACGTCCTCGAGCTGCCCGCCGGCGAGCTTCGCGGAGAACGTCTTCGGGTCCATGAACCCCTCGTGGGGCTCGATCTGGATGTTCGGGTGGGAGGCCTCGAACTCCTTGACGTCGGCGTCGAACACGCTGCGCTCGAACGGCTGGCTGGTCGGCGGCTGGCCGGTGACCGTGATCTTCACCTTGCCCCCGGGCGCGGCGGCGGTGCCGTCGTCACCGCAGGCGGCCACCCCCAGTGCGAGGCCACCTGCGGCCAGCAGGCAGAACATTCGGCGGGGCACGGTTCGGGACCAGGGACTGCTCATCTCAAGCCTCTTCTCGGGTCGCGACGGCTGTCACGTGATTGCGGTCACTCTAAAGTGTTGAAGCAGATCGACGCAATAAGACGACGAGAAGTTGCAAGTTACGAACAGGCCGCGAGAGGCTGGTACCCACACGGACGACACGCGTGCCCAGCCGGACGACACGCGTGCCTGGACAGTCGACACGCGTGATTGAGGGGTCAACTCGCGTGATTGAGGGGTCGACACGACGGCGGCGCCGTGTCGACCCTCCAATCACGCGTGTCGACTTCCGGATCACGCGTGTCGACCCTCTGGTCACGCGTGTCGTCTGGCTGGGTACGTGAAAGAGCGCGACGGCCGGCAGGCCGTCGCGCTCTGGAGGTGAGACTTAGGCGGTGCGGCGGGCGGTGGACCCGCGCACCACCAGTTCCGGGGCGAACAGCAGCTCCTCGGCCGCCACCTCGCCGCCGTTGATGCGCTTCACCAGCAGCTCCACCACCGCCCGGCCCATGGCCTCGATCGGCTGCCGCGTGGTCGTCAACGGCGGGTCGGTGCAGTTCATCAACGCCGAGTCGTCGTAGCCGACCACCGAAATGTCCTCCGGCACCGACAAGCCCTGCCGACGCGCCGCGCGCACCGCGCCCAGGGCCAGCAGGTCGCTCGCGCACAACACCGCCGTCGCGCCGCGGGGGTACAGGCGAGCCGCCGCCGCGTGGCCGCCCTCGATCGAGAACATGCCGTGCTCCACCAGCTCGTCCAGCACCGGCAACCCGAGCTTCGCCGCGTACGACTGGAACGCCTCGAGCTTGCGCTGCGACGGCACGTGGTCCGACGGCCCCAGGACCAGCCCGATCTTCTCGTGCCCGAGCGAACTGAGGTGCCCGACGACCTGCTCCACCGCCACCGCGTCGTCGCACGACACCTGCGGCAGCCCGAGGTGGTCGACCGCCGCGTTGATCAGCACCGTCGGGAGCCGCCGCTCGACGAGGTGGTGGTAGTGCGAGTGGACCGCGTCCGCCTGCGCGTACAGCCCGCCGGCGAACACCACGCCCGACACCTGCTGCTGCAGGAGCAGCTCGACGTACTCCGCCTCCGACACCCCACCCGCGGTCCGCGTGCACAGCACCGGCGTGAACCCCTGCTGCGCGAGCGCGTTGCCCATGATCTCGGCCAGCGCGGGGAAGATGGGGTTCTGCAGCTCCGGCAGCACCAGCCCGACCAGGCGGGCCCGCTCGCCGCGCAGCTGGGTGGGGCGTTCGTAGCCCATCACGTCCAGCGCGGTGAGCACGGCGGCCCGGGTGCTGGCGGACACCCCGGACCGGCCGTTGAGCACCCGGCTGACCGTGGCTTCGCTGACCCCGACCTGGCGGGCGACTTCGGCAAGACGACGCGTCATGAGTGAAACTTTACAGCAACTGGGCGCAAAAGTATGACAAGCCCGTACCGGTGTCAGGTACCGGTACGGGCTTGCCGACTGACCGAGCTACGAAGCCGCCACTTCGAACTCGGACACCTGACCCGCGGGCCAGCCCGTGTTGCCGGTGAACGTCAGCCGCACGAAACGCTGGGACGTCGCCGCGAAGGAAGCCGACGCCGTGTTGCCGGATGCCGGGTCGAACGCGTAGCCGCGCGAACCCACCAGGGTCGTGTACGAACCGCCGTCCGTACTGCCGGAGATCGTCACCGTCTCGGTCCGCGCGCCCCACGCCGACGACGGCGGCAGCCGCAGCGTCACCTTGTTGATCGACGCCGCCGCGCCCAGGTCCACCGTCAGCGTCTGCGGGAACGCGTTGTTCGCGCTCTCCCAGTACGAGTTCGCGTCACCGTCCACCGCGTTCGACGGCGGAAAGCCACCGACGGACGCCGACGCGCTGATCGCCTTGCCGCGCGCGAGGTTGCTGCCGGACGTGGGCGGCTGCGGCGGTCCCGAGTTCGGCGCGGGCCACGTCGAGCAGTCGCCCCACGTGCCGGTCCAGCCGCTGTTGCCGGACCCGGTGAACGTCATCCGCGGGATCGACGTCGGGTACGGGCAGTTGTACGTCCCGGTCACGCCGACACCGGACGCGGTCAGGTTGCTGATCGACACCGACCCCTGCGTCTGCGACTGCGCCACGAACGTGCCGGCGCCCTGCACCGAGACGCCGTCGAGCGTGACGCCCTGGATCTGCTTGCCCTGCCCGTTTCCGTCGATGAACTGGATCGCCTCGTACGGGCTCTGGATCGCGGTGAACCCGGTGACCCGGATCGTGACGCCGGCGATCGCCTGGTCGCGCGCGTCGAACCACAGCGCCCCGACGCCGAACTGCCAGTTCGGGTCGAGGGCCCCGGCCCGCAGTGCCGTGTTGTTCGACAGCGTGACCGTGCCACCGAGCGGCACCGAGTTGAACCGGTTCGCCACCAGGTACCCGCCGCCGAGGGCGTTGGTGTCCTGGACGAGGTTGCCGCTGACCGTGTTGTTCGAGCCGCCGTACAGCGCGATCCCGTTGGCCAGGTTCGGCTGCACGACCGTGTTGTTCACCAGCGAGTTGCCCGAGTCGGCCTGGCCGTTCGACCAGAGCGCGAGCCCGTCGTCGCCGTTGTTGCGCAGGTAGTTGTTGCGCAACGTCGAGTTCGTCACCGCGCCGTCGAAGTTCACGCCGTCGGCCTGCGTGTCGAGGATGCGGTTGTTCTCGATGGTGAGGTTCGACGACGCGCCGTTCATCAGCCACAGCCCGCACTTCGTGTCCTGGATCCACAGGCCGCTGACGACCGAGCCGTTGCCGAGGACGCCGTGGAACGCGTTGTCCGGGCTGCCGTCGTTGCGTTCGGTGACGTCGCCGAACACCGCGAAGTCGTACAGCTTGATGTTCCCGGACGCGCTGCCGTTGTTGAAGATGTTGTTGCCGTGCAACACCGTGTACCACGGCCCGGCGCCGCGGACCGTGGTCTGGTCGATCTGCAGGGCCGACCCGATCTCGAACCGGCCGGACGGGACCCAGACCTCGCGAGCCTGCGAACGCGCCGCCGACAGTGCGTTGCGGAACGCCTGCGAGTCGTCCGACGAGTCGTTCGCCGTGGCACCGTAGTCGGTCACCGAGAGCGCGTTGGCAGGCTTCGAGCCCGCGCCGCCGACCTGCTCGAAGTCCGCGAGGTCGATGGTCGCCTGCCCGACGTCACCCGAGTCGGCCTGCACTCGGACCTTCGCACCCGCCGCCAAGTTCTGCCCGAACATCACACGGGCGTCGTCGAAGAAGTGGTGCGTCTTCGAACCGGTGATGAAGCCGGTGTCCACATAGGTGTAGCGCGACGTCACCGGTAGCGCGAGCTTGGACCCGTTGACGGACACCGAAAGCCTGCCGGACGAGCCGTCGGGGAGGTTGTAGTGGACGTTGATCGAGTTGGCCGCCGCGGGCAGGGTGAACTCGACGTACTGGCCGGTCGTGATCCGCACGGCCTGCCGCCCGGAGGCTTCCGAGGCGATCGAAGCCTGGGTGTAGTCGGGACCGACGGCCGAGCCGTTCGTCGCCGAGCACTCGGCTTCGACGGTCCGGAACGGCACGCTCGCGCCGCCGGACGCCGTGACCGGGCAGGTCGCGGCCACGGCGGGGGCGCTGCCGGAAAGCACCGCCAGGCCGGACGCGGCGAGCGCGACGGCGAGGAGAGCGGGAATGCGGGACATCGTCATCACCTCTCAGGACGAATAGGCTTCGAGTTCGGACAGCTGCCCGGCGGGCCAGCCGGTGTTGCCGGTGAAGGTCAGCCGCAGCGTGCGGGCCGACGTCGCCGGGAACGTGATGGTCGCGGTGTTGCCGGACGCGGGGTTGAACGTGTAGCCCGCGGCGGCCTTGACGCCGTCGACCGCGATCGTCTGCGTCCGCGTGCCCCACGCCGAGGACGGCGGCAGCTTGAGCACCAGCCGCGACACCGAAACGGTGGCCCCGAAGTCGACGGTCAGCGACTGCGGGAACGCGTTGTTCGCGCTCTCCCAGTACGAGTTCGCGTCGCCGTCGACCGCGTTCGAAGGCGGGAAGCCACCCTGGGACGCCGACGCGCTGACCGCCTTGTGCAGCGCCAGGTTCCCGGTCGGCGGAGTGGTCGGAGTAGTGGTGGTCGGCGGCGTGGTGGTGGTCGGCGGAGTGGTCGTACCGCCGTTGTCCGAGCCGTACACCGGCGTCGGCCACGAGCCGCAGAACGTCGTCGACCAGCCCGAGTTGCCGCCCTGGTCGGCCAGACCCGCCATCGCGTCCGGGCCCATGCAGTTGTAGACGCCGGCCCGCCCGACCCCGGTCGCGACGACGTTCTTCACCGACCCCGTCGGCTTGGCCTGGATCTGCCACGCGAACGTGCCCGCCCCGGTGATCCGGACGTTGGTGAAGTGCACGTCCGTCGTCGCGCTGTCGATGAACTGGATGGCCTCGTAGTTGTTGTCCAGCAGGTCGAGGTCGGTGACGTCGACGCGGCCGGTGATGGCGCCGTCGCGGCCGTCGAACCACAGGGCGCCGACGCCGAACTGCCAGTTCGAGTCGAGCACGCCGGTGCGGATCGCGGTGTTGCGAGCGACCGTCGTGGTGCCCGAGAGCGGCACCGCGCTGAACCGGTTGGCGATGTGGATGCCGCCGCCCTGGTCCTGGTTGTCGGCCACGACGTTGTCGGAGACGGTGTTGTCGTGCCCGCCGTAGATCGCGATGTTGTTGGCGAGGATCGGCAGCAGCACGGTGTTGAAGGAGAACGTGTTGTGGTGGTCGGCGTCGTGCTCGGACCACATCGCGAGGCCGTCGTCGCCGGTGTTGCGCAGGAAGTTGTTCGTCACCGTGACGTTGCTGATGCCCTGGTGCAGGTTCAGCCCGTCGGCGGTCTGGTCGAGGATCCGGTTGCCGGACACGGTGAGCCCGTCGAACGGCCCGTCGAGCCACAGCCCGACCTTCGTGTGCTGCAGCCACAGGTTCTGCACGACCGAGCCGCCGCCCAGCGCGCCGCCGATGGCGTTGGACTGGTCGCAGTCGACGCGGGCGTCGACCTGGCCGATGATCGCGAAGTCGTAGAGCTTCACGGCGCTGCTCGTGCCGGGCACGGCCGCGTTGCCGGGGTAGGTCGACGTGCCGCAGCTCGCCGGCTCACCCTTGCCGAAGATCCCGGCGCGCGGGCCGGTGAGCACGGAGTACCACGGCCCGGCGCCGCGGATCGTCACCTGGTCGACGGTGATGTGGTGGCCGAGGGTGAAGGTCCCGGAGGGGATCCAGACCTCCTTGCCCTGGCTGCGCGCCGCGGCGACCGCCGAGTCGAACGCCGAAGCGTCATCGCTCGTGTCGCCCGCGGTGGCGCCGTAGTCGGTGACGGACACCGAGTTCGCCGGGCGCGTGGCCGCGGCGCCGACCTGCTCGAAGTCGGCGAGGTCGATGGTGGCGGGGGTGACGTCGCCCGCGTCGACCTGCAGCTTGATCTTGGTGCCGGCCGGGTACGACGTGCCGAGCAGCGCGCGGGTCTCGTCGTAGAAGTGGTGCGCGTGGCCGTCGCCCGGGTTGTTGGTGAACGGGTACGAGCCGTAGTACCAGGCCCACTTCGACGTCAGCGCGAGGTCGCGGTTGTGCGCGCCGCCGACGTAGAGCGAGATCGTGCCGTTGACGGAATCCGGGAGGCTGTAGCGGAAGTCGATCGAGTTCGCCGGGGCGGTGAGCGTGAACTCGACGTACTTGCCCTGGCCGGACAGCGTCACGGCTTTGCGGCCGGACGCCTCGCCGGCGAGCGTGCCGGCGTTGCGGTCGGGGCCGATGACCGTGCCGTTCGTGGCGGCGGTTTCCGCTTCCTGCTCGACGAACGGGACCGTCGCGCCGCGGCCGGCCGCGAGCGTGTCGGCGGGAGCCGCGGCGATGGTGATCCCGGCCGCCGCGATGACAGCCAAGGTGAGAACGCCGAACCGCTTGGGGGAAGCGCTTTTGGGCGCGCTGAAGACAAAGCTGGGGGACATGGGCAGCACTGGCCTTTCCGCAGCTGGTGGGGACCTCTGTGATCGGGATCATACGAATCCTGGACAAGAAATCGCAATAGTTGGACGAACTTACGCAACTTTGCGACAGGAATTGACGACTGCGCCGGATGTCCGACGTTCGCTTACGCCCGGCGGAGCAACGGCCTCGCGGTCGGAGCGCGCTGATAAATTCCGGGGATGAGCCAGCGACGTGCGGACGGCAGCGCCGGGGACGCGGACTACGGCGCGATCGGCGGGGTCTACACCGACTACCGCAAGCCGGATCCCCGTATCGGCCAGTACATCCTCGACGCGCTGGGGGACGCGCGGACCGTGCTCAACGTCGGTGCGGGCGCCGGCGCGTACGAGCCCGAGGACCGGGAAGTCACCGCGGTCGAGCCGTCCGCGTCGATGCGCGCGCAGCGCCCGGCGGACCTGCCGCCCGCGGTCGACGCCGTGGCCGAGAAGCTCCCGTTCCCGGACCGCGCGTTCGAGGGCGCGATGAGCACGTTCAGCGTCCACCAGTGGGCCGACCTGTGGACCGGGCTGAAGGAGCTGCGCCGCGTCACCCGCGGCCCGATCGCCATCCTGACCTGCGACCCGGCTCTGCTGCGGCGGTTCTGGCTGCTCGACTACGCGCCCGAGGTGATCGAGACCGAAGCGCGGCGCTACCCGTCGGTCGACGACATCGCCGACGGGCTCGGCGGCCACACCTCGATCGTCCCCGTGCCCATCCCGATCGACTGCACGGACGGCTTCAACGAGGCCTACTACGCCCGCCCGGAACGCCTGCTCGACCCGGGCGCGCGGCTGTCGTGCTCGGCGTGGAGCTTCGTCGACGACCGCGTGCACCACCGGTTCGCCGCCGAGCTGCAGCACGACCTCGACGACGGCACGTGGGAACGCCGCTACGGGCGCCTCCGCGAGCAGCAGACGTTCGAGGGCTCGCTGGTCCTCGTCGTCTCGGACCCGACGGGATGACGCCGCCGCCGTTCGACCCGGAGCTCGCCCCGGTCGTCGAAACCCTGCGGGCGCTGCGCCCGCCGCTGGCTTCGCTCGAGGACATCCCCGGCCGTCGTGAGCTGAACCGGACCGAGCACCGGACGGTCGAGGAGCTGGCCGCCGCGTACCCGGCGTACAAGGTCGCCGAGGAGTACGCGGGCGACGTCCCGCTGCTGGTCATGACGCCGTCGTCGAGCGCGGGCGTCCTGTACTACGTCCACGGCGGCGGCACGATCGTCGGCAGCCACCTCGGCCAGGACGTCCCGAACCTGCTGGACTGGGCGGGCGAAGCGAATCTGACGATCGTCTCGCCGGGCTACCGGCTCGCGCCCGAGCACCCGTACCCGGCGCCGGTCGAAGACTGCTACGCCGGTCTACTGTGGACGGTCGAGCGCTTCGCCGCCCCGGTCGTCGTCGGCGGCATCAGCGCGGGCGGCGGGCTCGCGGCGGCCACCGCGCTGCTCGCCCGCGACCGCGGCGGGCCGTCGCTCGCCGGGCAGCTGCTGCTCTGCCCGATGCTCGACGACCGCAACGACACGCCTTCGGCGATCGACCTCGACGGCCGCGGCCTGTGGGACCGCACGGCCAACCACGTCGGCTGGACGGCGTACCTCGGCGGCCTCGACGACGTCCCGCCCTACGCCGCCGCGGCCCGCGCCGACGACCTGTCCGGCCTGCCCCCGGCGTTCCTGGACGTCGGCACGGCGGAGACGTTCCGCGACGAGGTCGTCGCCTACGCGAGCCGGATCTGGCAGGCGGGCGGCGAAGCCGAGCTGCACATCTGGCCCGGCGGTTTCCACGGCTTCGACTCGCTGGCCCCGGAAGCGCGGATCAGCCGGGCGGCTCGCGCGGCCCGGCTGACCTGGTTGCGCCGGCTACTCGGCCAGTAGCTCCTGCAGCTCCCGCACCGCGACGGCCAGTTCGTCGGCGAAGCGGTACATCTCGGCCGAGACGTGCTTCGGCGTGCTGAGGTAGAGGTTCCAGCGGTCCGGCAGCAGCACGTACGCGATGCCGATGCACTGCGGGCTCGTCGAGCCGAACCCGAAGTACTGGATGTTGACCGACGGCGCCGAGCTGGTGCTCAGGTAGTCGTCGCGCATCTTCAGCCAGCCCGGCGACTCGTACAGCGCCGCGACCGAGGTGTCGCCCCGGCGCTTCCCGATCAGCTGCAGCTCCCACAGGTGCTGCTCCGGCGCGTCCCCGGCTTGACACTCCTTCGCCCGCGAGACGTGCTTCGCCGCGGCCGCCCGGAACGCTTCGCGCTTCTCTTCCGCGGAGGCGTCGGAGGTCAGGACGTCGGCGAAGCGCACGACCTCCGGGGTGACGACGCGCATCGCCTCGGTGCGGCCGTTCCGGAACTGCCGGGTCGCGATCGACTCGTACGTCGCGCCGGTCAGGCCCTTCGCGCGGCGATGCGCCAGCTGGTACGCCATCTGCGCGAAGGCGTCCGGCGACATCTTCAGCTCCTTCGCGCGGTCGGCGCCGAAGTCGAACGACACGGTCTGCGTCGCCGTCGCGTCCGCGTACGCCCGGAAAGCCGCTCCGGCGGCGCGCGCGTCTTCGCGGAGAGCGTCGGTCAGCGCGAACTCGACCACCTCGTAGCCGGGGACGCCCTCGGCGCTCTCCCGGGTTTCCCGCGAGCCGCTCAGCAACGCGTCGGTGAAGCCGAGGATCGTGGTGCCGTCGAGTTCGCAGTGCTCGACGTTGATCCCTGCGGTGCCGTCTTCGAACACGATGAGCGAAACGGCTTTGTCGTACCAGCGATTGTCGCCGTACAGCAGCCGGTCACCGGCTTCGAGGGCGTTCGACGGCGTGAAGTCGTCCAGGCACAGGCAGAACAACGCGGTCTCGATGGTCTCCAGCGCTTCGCCGTTCCCGGCCTCGAGCAGTGCGGCTCGCGAAGCCGCCCACTCCGCACGCGCCTTCGTCGTGAAGTGCCCGGCGGGAACGTCGGTGACGTGGTCGTCCTTGAGGATCGCGCGCAGCCCGTCCGCCAGCTGCGCCGGCGAGTACGGGCGCCCGTCCTCGTCGAGAACGTCCATCCGGAAGGGAGTGTCGCGGTGGAACACGACGATGTGCCGCTCGGGCGAGGGGAACCGCGTGCGCGCGGTGTCCAGCAGCACGCCCGGGATGCGCGTCGCCGAGAACAGGTACTTGTGCTGCACCATCGACTGCGGCCCGCCGCGCAGCAGCACCGGCGGCACCAGCTCCTCGTCGAGCTTCAGCTTGTAGTCCACGGCGGACGCGGCCAACTCGGCCGCGCGCTCCACCTGGCCCAGCGGGGAATCCTGGAACAGGAAGAAGAAGTTGGCGTTGAGCGCGATCCGGTCGCGGCGGCCGAGGTAGCGGTACGGCCAGAACGTGTCGAGCCAGCTGTGCACCCCCGGCGAGCGGTCGTACTCCTCGAGCGCGGCCTGCAGCTCGTGCGCGGGGCTGCCGGGCGCCAGGAACTCCGCGACGGCCGCTTCGGTCTCGGCCAGCTCTTCCGGCGTCAGCAGCGGCGCGCACCACTCGAGGAAGCGGCGGCCGCTGTCCTCCAGCGTGGGGACGGGGACGCGGGGGAGCCGGTCCTCGTTGCCGAAGGTGCGGGTGGACCATTCCGGACTGCTCACGGTCATCCTTCTTGCTCGGAAGTTGCCAGCGCGGCCGCCAGTTCCGCGGCCGTGCCTTCAGGACGGGAAACATACAGCTGGGCGTACAGCCAGCCGTCGGACTCCACGCCGGTCGGATCGACCCCGGCGGCGTCGAGGGTGTCGAGGATCTGCGTCCGCTCTTCGGCGGAGGCGAACCGCCGCTGCCGGAACACGCCGGGCACCCGCGCGGTCTCGTACCCGAGTCCGGCGAGGCTGTCGGCGACCGGCTCGTAGGAGAACATCCGCAACACGAAGTGCGCCATCCACGGCCGCGAGCCCCGGGCGATCCGGGAGAGCGTCTTCTCGGTGACGTACCCGACGCAGCCGGTCGAGATCACCAGGTCGACGTCGTCGAGGAGCTTCCGCTGGGTGCTGTCCGGGTCGTCGCTTTCGAAGTCCGCGTGGATGGCCTCGTCGAGGAACCCGGCGGAAAGCGCGTACTCGAGCGCCGGTGCCGCCGCGTCGAGGCCGAAGAACTTGGCGCCGCCCGGGCCGGAGATCATGGCCCGGTCGGCCTCGATCAGCCCCGCGTGGTTCAGCGCCAGCACGTCCGGGGCGGTGTAGTGCGCGTAGAGGTCGTCCATCGTGGCGTCGCACCGGCGGAGCGCGGCGTTGACGCCGTACGAGCAGCCGACGTCGAGCACGGTCGGGCTTTCGGCGGGGTGTTCGCCGATGAGCTTCGCGAAGTACGGCTTCGCGAGCTGAGGGATTGCGTAACCGACGCGGCGCAGCGTGCCGAAGAACGGCCGCGGGTCGGGTGCGGTGTAGATGTGGTCGAACGAGATCTTGCCGGTCGAGTCGAAAGGCACAGGCCAGGCTCCTGATCTAGTCGAGATCTAGTCGAGCAGCTCGTCGCCCCGGTCGGTGCGCCCGGCCAGGTGCGCCGGCAGGACCCGGCCGAACAACTGCCTGGTCCGCTCCGCGCTGCCGATGACCCCCGGGCGCTCGCTGTAGGCGAAGATCGCCGAGTGACGCGCGACCTCGCCCCTCACCGTACTGACCCGGTGCAAGGCGAAGCGCCCCTGAAAGAGCTGCAGATCGCCCGGACGGAGGCTCAGGCGCTGGACCGGATGGGTGCTTCCGCCGTCGAGCACGGCCCGGACGGCCGGGAAGTTTTCGTCGGTCGCCGACCGGATGCCCGGGCAGTATTCGAAGGTCCCGCCGTCGTCCGCGGCCTGCGTCAGCATGCTGACGGTGTAGGAGTTCGTGTCGAAGTGCCACGGATGCGCGCGGCCGGGCGCGATCACGTTGAGCGTCAGCCCGGCGAGCGGGTCGGCGAGCTCGTGCAGCTCCGGCAGGCCGAAGCAGTCGGCGACGAACCGCTGGAACACCGGGCTGGTGTAGAGCCTGCTGATCAGCGACGACGCCGGGATGTGGTCACGCGCGACGAAGGCGTTGCCGCGTTCCATGATCGTCCGGCCCGGGTGGTCCTCGGGCAGCGGCGCGTCGATCGCGGTGTTGTAGGCGTTGACCTTTTCGATCTTCGTGTACGCGTGCGGTTCGAGCGCCGCGCATTCCTCGCGGAGGACGTCGTGCAGTTCCGGGCGGATGAAGTCGGCGAGCACGCTGCAGCCGACGTCGGCCAGATCCGCGCGCGTGCGGGCGACGATCACGCGCCACTCGGGACTGTCCGGATCGGTGAGCGGGTAGCGGTCGGTGTCGACCATTTCCAGTGGCGCTACGGAGGTGCTCATCGAGGTCCCTTCCGGCGGGTGAAGGAACAGAGTTAGCACAGAGTCCGGCTGGTCAACTGTCGGTTTGTGATCGGTGACACAAGGTCATCAGGCGCCGACCTCGGTGGCCCAGGAGCTGACGGTGACGGTGTCCGTGGTGCCGAGGTCCGTGTCCAGCGGCTGCTTCTGCGCGGGTTCGCCGGGGACCGGCACGACCGCGATCGCCGCGCCCGCGCGCTGGTCACCGTTGGTCACGGTGGCCGACCACGCGAGCACCGCCACGACCTTCTCGCCGGGCTGGACGGTCAGGTCCTGCGGGCCGAGGTCCCGCGCGAAGTACGACGTCCCGTGCTCGACCTTCACCTCGAGCGACGAGCCGTCGCCCGCGAGGATCTTCAGATCCGGGTAGCCGGTGACCTTCCGCGGTGCGGTGTCCCGGTTGGTCAGCGTCAGGACGCTCGCGCGGTGCCCGAGCCCGGCTTCGACCTGCCCGACCGAAAGCGACAGACCGCTCGACGGCGGCGGAGCGTACGTCGGGCTCGGTGTCGTCGTGGGCGTCGGGACCGGCGGCGGAGGCGGCGGAGTGCCACAACCCGCGAGAAGCGCGACGAAGAGAAGTGGTGCGAAGCGAGAAACCCCCATGGACCGGAAGAGTAGCGGGCGCCCCGGAGCCGGGCGCCCGCTACCGCTTTTTACGGCGTCAGCAGGGGAAGCAGCGGCTTGCGCACGGCCGTCGCGACGCCGTCCGAAGCCTCCGCCGCGGCGATCCGTTCGGCCGACGGCCGGCCGTAACCCGTGGTGCGCTGCACGAGCGGGCGGCCCAGGGGTTCGACCATCTCGCGCATGTCGCTGATCGTCTTGTACGACCCGTTCGACGCGCCGGCCATCCGGCTGATCGTCTCCTCCATCAGCGTGCCGCCGATGTCGTTGACCCCGCCCTGCAGCACCGCGCGGCTGCCCTCGGTGCCCAGCTTCACCCAGGAGCTCTGGATGTTGTCGATCATCCCGTGCAGGAGCAGCCGGGCCAGCGCGTGCACCGCCCGGTTCTCGTTCTGCGTCGCCCCCGGCCGGGCGAGGCCGGCGAGGTAGATCGGCGAGCTCTGGTGGATGAACGGCAGCAGCACGAACTCGCTGAACCCGCGTCGCCCGTTCTTCTCGAGGCCTTCGCGCTGCAGCCGGGCCAGCAGCTTGAGGTGGGCCACCCAGTGCGCGGGGGTGTCGACGTGGCCGTACATCATCGTGGACGTCGTCGGCAGGCCGATCTCGTGCGCGGTGGTGACGACCTTGATCCACTCCGACGTCGGCAGCTTGCCCTTGGTGAGCACCCAGCGGACGTCGTCGTCGAGGATCTCGGCGGCGGTGCCCGGCAGCGAGTCGACGCCGGCTTCCTTCGCCTTGATCAGCCAGTCCTTCAGCGACAGGTTGGTGCGTGACGCGCCGTTCACGACCTCCATCGGGCTGTAGGAGTGCAGGTGGATCTCCGGCTGGCGGCGCTTGACCTCGGCCGCGAGGTCGAAGTACGCGGTGCCCGGCAGGTCCGGGTGGATGCCGCCCTGCATGCAGATCTCGGTCGCGCCGGCGGCCCACGCTTCGTCGACGCGGTCGCCGACCTGCTCCAGCGAGAGCGTGTACGCGTCGGCGTCGGTGCGACGCTGGGCGAAGGCGCAGAAGCGGCAACCCGTGTAGCAGACGTTGGTGAAGTTGATGTTCCGCGTGACGACGAAGGTGATGTCGTCACCGACCGTCTCGCGCCGCAGGTCGTCGGCGAGCTTGGTGAACGCGTCCAGCTCCTTGCCTTCGGCGGACAGCAGCGCCAGCGCGGCGTCGTCGGACAGCCCGGCCGGGTCCTTTTCCGCACTGCGCAAGGCTTCCAGCACGGTGGAGTCGAACTTCTGCGGCCCGGTCTTGATCCGGTCGCCGATCTCCTTCCAGTCCCCGTAGACGGAGTCGAAGTCACTGCGGCGGTCTTCGGTGCGGCCGGTGGTGTCGATCTCGGTGTGCAGGTCGGTGCGCCCGGACTCCTGCCAGCCGCCGTCCGGCTCCTGCCACGGGATGCCGACCGGCATCGCGCCTTCGCGGGCCATCCCGGTCTTGGCGTCGACGAGCGCGGCGACGTGCCGCGTGATCCGCGGGTCCAGCCACGGCTCGCCGGCCTTGACGTACTCGGGGTAGATCGTGAGCCGTTCCTTCAGCTCGAAGCCGGCCTTCTCGGTGCGGCGGGCCAGCTCGTCGATCTGCGGCCACGCGCGTTCGGGGTTCACGTGGTCCGGGGTCAGCGGCGAGACGCCGCCCCAGTCGTCGATCCCGGCGCGGATCATCAGGTCGTACTGGTTGCCGATCAGGTTCGGCGGCGCCTGGATGCGCATCTTCGGGCCGAGCACGAGCCGCGCCACGGCGATGTTCGCGGCGAGCTCTTCGAGGTCGGCGTCCGGCGTGGCGCGCATCTTCGTGTCCGGCTTGGCCCGGAAGTTCTGCACGATGACTTCCTGGATGCCGCCGTAGGTCTTCGCGACCTTGCGGATCTCGAACAGCGCGTCCGCCCGCTCTTCGAAGGTCTCGCCGATGCCGATCAGCACGCCGGTGGTGAACGGGACGCTGCTGCGCCCGGCGTCTTCGAGGACCCGCAGCCTTACCGCCGGATCCTTGTCCGGCGAGCCGTAGTGCGGGCCGCCCTTCTCGCTCCACAGCCGCGTCGCCGTCGTCTCCAGCATCATGCCCATCGACGGCGCGACCGGCTTGAGCCGCTGGAAGTCCTGCCAGGTCAGCACGCCCGGGTTGAGGTGCGGCAGCAGGCCGGTCTCCTCGAGCACGCGGATCGCCATCGCGCGGACGTAGGAGAGCGTGTCGTCGTAGCCGTGCGCGTCCAGCCAGTCGCGGGCGGCCTTCCAGCGGTCCTCGGGCCGGTCGCCGAGCGTGAAGAGCGCCTCCTTGCAGCCCATCTCGGCACCCTTGCGGGCGATGTCGAGGACCTCGTCGGGCGACAGGAACGGCGATTCGAGCCGGCCCGGCACGGTGACGAACGTGCAGTAGCCGCAGCGGTCGCGGCACAGCCGGGTGAGGGGGATGAACACCTTGCGGCTGTAGGTGATGATGCCGGCGCGGCCGGCCTCGGCCAGGCCCGCGTCCCGGATGCGGGAGGCGTACTCGGACAGCGTGGTGAGGTCGTCGCCGCGGGCGTGCAGCAGGACGCTCGCTTCGGCTACGTCCAGTGTCTTCCCGTCACGCGCCCGGGCGAGCGCGCGGCGCATCGCGGAGGCGGTCGGGGTGGTGGCGTCGGGTTCGGGTCCCATTCCACCCACGCTAGGACCGTCCTCGCGGGACCAGCCAGTGTGTGTTGCGCACCCGGCTCACCCGATCGGTGCGCGTGATCGTCGTCGCAGGTCAGCGCGCTCGGCCGGTTGTCGATCAGCGCTTCGCCATGTATTACCTAAAGGGTGGCATCGGTGGTCGGCAAGAAGATCGGCGGACGGACGTACTACTACCTGGCGGAGTCCGGGAGGGTCGACGGCAAGCCGCGGGTGGTGACCCAGCGTTACCTCGGGACGGCCGAGGAGATCGCGCGCGCCGTCCCGGGCGGCGAACCCGCGTCGGCGTCGTACCGGACGTACGGCGACGTCGCGGCGGTGTGGGCGACGCTTTCGCGCCTGGACTTCGTCCGCCGGGTCGACTCCGTCGTGGGCGCTCAACGCGCGACGCCGTCGCTCGGGCTCACGGTGGCGATCGCCGTGCTGCACCGGGCGACCGCGCCGGAAACGCCGCTGTCCGAGTGGTGGGCGTCGGGCGTCGCGGCGGACGTGGTGCGGCCCCGCGTGTCCACAGTGGATGGAACCTGGCGGGCGCTCGAACGCCTGACCCCGGAACGCATCACGCGCATCGAGGACACCGTCGCCTCGGCCGTGCTCGCCACCTTGGACGACCACGCGGCGCTCGCCGTCGACGTCCCCCAGTTCGCCGCGTTCGCCCCGGCCGACTGCACGCTGCCGTCGGCGTGCCGCGGCGTGCTCGCCGGGGCCGGCCTGCGGGTGACCCGCGACGGCGCGATCCCGCTGGCGTCGCGGGTGTACCGGCGCGACGACGGCACGGCGCCGACGTTCGCCTCTCTGACCGCGGAACTGGGCCCCGCGACGCTCGTCTTCCACTCCGGTCAGGCCGCGCAGCTCGACCTGGGCTCACGCAGCGGGTTCGTCGGCTCGCTGCCGCTGACCGACCACCCCGAGCTGCTGACCCAGCCCGCGTCGGCCCGCAAGCGCGTCGACCCCGAGCGGTTCGCCGGCCTCACCGCACTGGACACGCACGCGGTCGTCGACGGCGTCCGGCGCCGGGTGATCCTGACGCATTCGGCGACGCTGCACGCGGCGCAGTCCCGCGCGTTCGCCGACGAGCTGGCCACCGCGACCCGCGAGCTGGACGGCCTGGCCGGGGCGCTGGCCGCGGGCACCCACCGCGGCGACCGCGCCCAGATCCACGCCGAGCTCGGCCGGGTGACGCGCGGCCGGCGCATCGAGCGCGTGCTCACCGCCGTGCTGAGCGGCAACCGGCCCGGTGAGATCCGGCTCGAACGGCGCATCGACTCGGCCGCGCTGGCCCGCCTCGACGACGAGTTCTTCGGCAAGCAGGTGCTGGTCACCGACCGGGACTGGCCGATCGGCGACGTCGTGACGGCTTACCGCGCCCGCACGCACCTCGAGTCGACGTTCCGCTGGCTGACCGGCCCGGCCGTCACCGGGCCGACCCCGCGCTGGGAGTGGACGCGGCAGCGGATCGCCGCGCACGGGCTCGTCTCGGTGCTCGCCGCGACGGTGACGCACCTGATGCGGCGCGAGGCCGACCGGGCCGGGATGAACCTGTCCGTGCGCGAGCTGTTGGAGCAGCTGGCGGGCATCGGCGAGCTGGTGCTGCGCTACCCGTCCACCGGCGGGCGGCCGCGGACGAAGCGCCTGCCGACCGAGCGGGACCCGGCCCAGCAGGCGCTGCTCGACCTCTTCGGACTGGATCAGATCGCGACGTCGGCGTAGGTGCTGCCGAGTTTCGCGTGGTTGAGCAGGGCCGTCGCGTGGCCGCTGTTGCCGCCGGAGCGGTAGACGCCCCATTTGTGGTTGACGTGGTCGCCCCACAGCGTCGGGCCCGGGTAGCGGGTCTGGCCGTTCGAGAACGTCTGCTGCTTGCCGTTGTAGTAGAACTCGCACCAGCCGTCGGTGCCCCTCGACATCTTGTAGCCGATGGCGAAGCTGCTCCAGGTATTCACCGGGAACGTCGTCGACCAGATGTGCTGGTTCGCGCCGCTCGGCCCGGTCAGCTGGAAGTACAGCTTGCCGTCGCCGAGGGTGCGCAGCACGAACGGCCCGGACTGGGCCTGCGAGCTGCTTTCCCCGGAGATGTGGAACTGGTAGACCGCGATCCACTTGCCTGCTTTGGGGTTCACGTTCCAGTTCGCGCGCCAGCCGAGGTACTGGACTTGGCCGAGCGTGCCGGTGCCCGGGCGGTAGACGCTGCCGTCCGGCAGCCGGAGGCCGCGGCTCTCGCAGCGTTCCTTGGTGCCGTCGGCGTTGTCCCAGGTCTCGTACCGGAAGCACTTGCCGTACGTCGCGTCGTTGACCACCGTGATGCTGCCGGGCTCCTTCTCGAGCCCGTCGAACACCGAAGTGCCGCGTGCCGGGTCGCCGTCCCAGATGACGCTTTCCGTCGCGGCCGTGCTGGTGGCGGTGCCGATGAGCGGGACGGCGGCGAGGGCGCCGAGGCCGGCGAGAACCGTGCGCCGGGACAGGGAATCCATGGGTACCTCCGAAGTTCGGACGTGCTTTCGAACGACGGCGGTGACCCGATGCTGCCTGTCCCGGCGCGGGTGGTCAAGAGTTGTCGCGGAAGATCTGCAACGGGGAAAAACTTTGCACGACCGGCATCAGCTCGATGACGTTGATGTTGACGTGCTTCGGCTGGTTCGCCGCCCAGAAGACGGACTCGGCGACGTCGTCCGCGGTCAGGGGCGTCGTGCCCTCGTAGACCTTGTCCGCCTTGTCCTGGTCGCCGTCGAAGCGGACCTTCGAGAAGTCCGTGCCGCCGACCATGCCGGGCTCGACGTTCGTCACGCGGACGCCGGTGCCGTGCAGGTCGCTGCGCAGGTTGAGGCTGAACTGGTGGACGAACGCCTTGGTCGCGCCGTAGACGTTGCCGCCGGGGTAGGGGTAGGTGCCGGCGATCGAGCCGATGTTGATCACGTGGCCGCGGCCGCGCTCGACCATGCCGGGCAGCAGCGCGCGCGTGACGTGGGCGAGGCCGCGGACGTTGGTCGCGATCATCTCGTCCCAGTCGCTCAGCTCGGCGCGCTGCGCGGGCTCGAGACCCTTCGCCAGGCCGGCGTTGTTGACCAGTACGTCGACCTCTTTCCACTCCTCGGGGAGGCCTTCGATCTTCGTCTTGACCGCTTCGGGGTCGCTGACGTCGAGAGTGACGGGGAGGACGGCGTCGCCGAGCTCGCCGGCCAGCTTCTCGAGCTTGTCCGCGCTGCGGGCGACGGCGATCACCCGCGCGCCCTCGGCGACGAACCGGCGCGCGATGGCGTCACCGAAGCCGGCGCTGGCGCCGGTCACGAACACGGTCTGCTGGGTCATGGCGTGGCTCCGCTGCTGCTCGTCAGGAACGTGTCGAGTGCCTGGTTGAACTCGGTCTCGCATTCCAGGTTAGGCAGGTGGCCCGCGCCCTCGACGACCACCAGGGTCGAAGCCGCGATGTGCCGGTGGATGCGCTCGGCGTCCGCCACCGGCGTGAACTCGTCCTCGCTGCCGACGACCACCAGGGTGGGGACGTCGATGCGCTTCAGTCCTTCGGTGTAGTCGGGGCGCTCGGCGCGTCCCCTGAGCGCGGCCGCGGCTCCTTGGCTTGGCGCGTCGCGCATCATCTCGAGGACGTGGGCCTCGACGTCCGGCCTGGTCGCGCGGGTCCGCTTCGAGATCATCTTGGGGAGCAGCTCGTCGGCGTAGTGGTGCATGCCCTCGTCGGTGATCTTCGCGGCCGTGTCGATGCGGGCCTGTTTCGCCTCCGGGGTGTCGAGGCCGGGGAAGGTGTCGGCGAGGAGGAGGGCCTCGACCCGGCCCGGGTGGTCGCTCACGAGCTGCATGACGATCTGGCCGCCCATGGAGAGGCCGCCGAGGACGAAGCCGCGGAGGCCGAGGCGGTCGGCCAGCTCGACGAGGTCGTTCGCGAAGACGTCGAGGGTGGTCTTGGTGTCCGTGCTCGTCGACTCCCCGTAGCCGCGGAGGTCGGGGGTCACGACGCGGTGGCCGCGCCCGGCCAGGTGCTCGGCCTGGGGACGCCACATCGTGCGGTCGAAGGGGTGGCCGTGGACGAGGAGGACCGGCCGGCCGTCTTCCGGGCCGAGGTCGTCGTACGCGAGGGTCATGCCGCCGACGCTAGGCGGAGCTTTGTCGCGGAGCAATACGGCGCAATGTACTCGGAGCAATGTTCTTTCCTGGCTATTCCCTGGCGCTCCGGGCCCTGCGGGTGCACACTGAGGCTCGGACGGGCTTCGTCATGGGGTCTGACCTGCGCTGATCTTGCTAACCGACCCCCCTGTTTCGGGGTGTTTCGGGGCATGTAAAGTTCTCCAAGTCGCCAGGGAAACCGGGCGGCGGGAACACGAACCAAGCTCTCGCTCACCGCGATTGAGTGGGTGTTCCACACAAACTGCTAGGAATACTCGCTTCGGGTAAGGCCGCTTGACGGCGGCGCGACTCGGGGTGTGTTGCTTGAGAACTCAACAGTGTGTTAGTGAACTAAGCCAGTAGAGCTTATGTATTGAACCTCGTATGAGGTTCCTTTGAGAGCATTAAATTGCCTCGATTAAACTGTTCATTGTTGGAGAGTTTGATCCTGGCTCAGGACGAACGCTGGCGGCGTGCTTAACACATGCAAGTCGAACGCTGAACCACTTTCGGGTGGGGATGAGTGGCGAACGGGT
>NZ_CABVGP010000002.1:0-7500 GCF_902497555.1 Amycolatopsis camponoti
ACGGACGCGCCGGCGTCGGTCAGCCAGGCGTTGCGGCCCTCGCTGTCGGTTTCGTAGTGCAGGTTGAGCCGCAGCCGCCGGACGACCTTCGCGACCTCTTCGTCGGCATCGGTGTGGTCGATCGAGCCGGCCATCACCAGCGGGACGCGGGCCTCGTCGACCAGCACCGAGTCCGCCTCGTCGACGATCGCGACCTCGGGGTCGGGCTGGACCAGGTCGTCGACCGCGGTGACCAGCCGGTCGCGCAGGACGTCGAAGCCGATCTCGGCGACGGCGCCGTACGTGACGTCCTTGTGGTAGGCCTCGCGACGCTCCTCACGGGAGTGCGCGGGCTCGACCCACCCGACCGACACGCCGAGCAGGGCGTACACCGGGCCCATCCACTCCGCGTCGCGCCGGGCGAGGTAGTCGTTGACCGTGACGACGTGGACCCGCTTCCCGCGGATCGCGTAGCCGGCCGCGGCCAGCGCGCCGGCGAGCGTCTTGCCCTCACCGGTCTCCATCTGGACGACGTGCTTGCTGAGCAGGCCCATCGTGCCGAGGATCTGGACGTCGAACGCGCGCTCACCGAGGGCCCGCCGCGCGGCCTCGCGGCCGAGCGCGCAGATCTCGATCAGGTGGTTGTCGCCGAAAGCGGTGTCCTTCAGCTTCTCGCGGAGCTCGCCCGCCCGCTCGGTCAGCTCTTCGTCGGAGAGCTTCTCGAGCTCGGGTTCGAGCTTCTCGACCGCGGGCAGCAGTGCTTCGTAGCGGATCAGCTCGACGCTGCCCGGCCGCTGGATGATCCGGCGGAGCTTCTTGCCCACCCGGCTGATCAGTGCTGCCACCCCTGGTCTCCCGTTCTCTCTCGCTCGACCGGCCTGCCCCACCCAACGTGGCGGTGGTGCGTTCGAGTTCCGCGGCCGGATGGGACGATCCAACCGTGTTCCCTCATCCCAGCGCCAGGTCCGGTCGTCGCCGGATCACCGCAATTGCGACATCCGTGCTGATCGCGGCCTCGCTGGCCGCCTGCACGTCCACAGGCAAGCCGGCACCGGTCGCGCCGACGACCGAGTCGCACCCGCCGTCCGGGCCCGTCCCCGCCGGTCTGGAGCGGTTCTACGGCCAGAGCCTGAGCTGGGGCGAGTGCGCACCTTACGCGACGTCGGAAGACGCCCGGTCGGCGTTCCAGGCGAAGGACCTCCAGTGCGCCCGGCTGACCGTGCCGCTGGACTACGCCAAGCCGGCCGGCGACACCATCACGCTGGGCCTGCTCCGCCACAAGGCGACCGACGACGGTTCCCGGATCGGGTCGCTCGTGGTCAACCCCGGCGGCCCGGGCGCGTCGGGCATGGTCGCGGCCGCCGGGCTGGTCAAGCCGACGACGAGCACCGGCCTGGCCAAGCGCTTCGACCTGGTCGGCTTCGACCCGCGGGGGATCGGCGCCAGCCAGCCGGCCATCCACTGCCTCACGGATCAGGAGCGCGACGCCGACCGCGCCGACGACAGCGAGACGGACGGCTCGCCGGGCGGCGTGCTCAAGCAGGAGTCGCAGGAGAAGGACTTCGCGGAGAAGTGCGCCCAGCGCACCGACGACGGCACCGGGATGCTGGCCAACGTCGGCACCCGGGACGTCGTCAAGGACCTGGACGTCCTGCGCTCGGTCCTCGGCGACGAAAAGCTCACCTATCTGGGCTACTCCTACGGCACCCGGATCGGGTCGGCCTACGCCGAGGCGTTCCCGAAGAACGTCCGCGCGATGATCCTCGACGGCGCAGTCGACCCGGAGCAGGACGCGGTCGAGTCGCTGGTCGCCCAGGGCCAGGGCTTCGGGACGGCGTTCACGCAGTTCGCGAAGTCGTGCACCGCCCAGCAGGACTGCGCGCTCGGCCAGGACGCCGGCGCCGCGGTCAAGGTGTTCCAGGACCTCGTCCGGCCGCTGATCGACTTCCCGGTCCCGGTCGGCGACGGCCGCAAGCTCTCCTACGAGGACGCGACCACCGGCGTCATCCAGGCGCTCTACCAGGAGAGTCTCTGGGACGTCCTGAACACCGGCCTCAACGAGCTGAAGCAGCAGCGCGGCGCGACGCTGGAGAAGCTCGCCGACATCTACAACGAGCGCGACTCCACCGGCAAGTACGGCACCACCCAGGACGCCTTCACCGCGATCCGCTGCGTCGACGACCCGCGCGTCACCGATCCGGCCGTGATCCTCAAGGCGCAGGAGGAGTACGTGAAGGTGGCGCCGTTCCTCGACGACGGCCGCCCGGCTTCGGCGGCCCGTGACGCCTGCGCGTTCTGGCCGGTGCCGAACACCTCCGAGCCGCACGTGCCGAACGTCGAAGGCCTGGCGAAGACGCTGGTCATCTCGACGACCAACGACCCGGCGACGCCGTACCAGGCCGGCGTCAACCTCGCGAAGGGCCTGAAGGGCGCGCTGCTCACCTTCGAGGGCACGCAGCACACGGTGTTCCTGCAGGGCGTGAAGTGCGTGGACCAGGCGGGCACGGACTACCTCGTCGACGGCACGGTGCCGCCGGAGGGGACCCGGTGCACCGGGCAGTAGGCCTCGCCGCCCTCGCGGTGCTGCTGGCGGCGTGCACGAGTGCTCCGGCACCCGTGCCGCCGCCCGCGCCGCGACCTCCCGACCTGGGGAAGTTCACCCAGCAGAAGCTCACGTGGACGCCGTGCGGGGACGCGCTGGACTGCGCGCACCTGAGCGTGCCGCTGGACTACGCGGCGCCGGACGGACCGGCGATCACGGTCGGCCTGCTGCGGCACAAGGCCACGAAGTCGCGGATCGGCTCGCTGGTCGTGAACCCGGGCGGCCCGGGCGGTCAGGGCACCTCGACGGCCGCGGCGCTGGCCAAGACACCCGCCGCCGCACCCCTGATCGAGCGCTTCGACCTGGTCGGCTTCGACCCGCGCGGCGTCGGCACGAGCGAACCGCGGATCACCTGCCGCTCCGACGCCGAGCAGGACGCGGATCGCGCGTCCGACGTCGAAAGCGATTTGTCGCCCGAAGGGGTGAAGAAGCAGCTCGCCGAAACGACCGCCTACGGCGCGAAGTGCGCCGAAGTGTCGAAGTACGGCAAGACGCTTCTCGCGAACGTCGGCACGCGAGACGTCGTACGCGACCTCGACGTGCTTCGCGCCGCGCTCGGCGACGAGAAGCTGACCTACCTCGGCTACTCGTACGGGACCCAGATCGGCGCGGCCTACGCCGAGGCGTACCCGCGCAACGTCCGCGCGCTGCTGCTCGACGGCGCCATCGACCCCGCCCAGGGCCTGGTGGATTCGCTGGTCACGCAGGCCGCGGGCTTCCAGGACGCGCTGAACGAGTTCGGCGAGTGGTGCGCGTGCCCGCTCACCGGCGGCACCGAGGGGCTCCAGCGGCTGGTGCGTCCGCTGATCACGAAGCCCATCCCGGCCGGGACGCGGAAGCTGTCGTTCGAGGACGCGATCACGGGCACGTTCGCGGGCCTCTACTCGCGTGGCGACTGGCCCGCTCTGAAAGCCGCGCTCGCGCAGGCGGCCCAGGGCGACGGCCGGACCCTGCTGGCCTTCGCCGACGGCTACTACCAGCGCGATCGCGACGGAAAGTACAGCGGCGCGATCGACGCGTACTTCGCGGTCCGCTGCGTCGACCACACCCGCGTGACCGACCGGGCCGCGATCGAGCGCGCCCACGACGAGATGCTGGCCGGCGCGCCGTTCCTGGCCGGCGGCACGCCCGACACGAGCGAGCTGGACATCTGCTCGACCTGGCCGGTCCCGCCGACGTCCGACGAGCACGCGCCGCGCGTCGAAGCGCTGCCGAAGACCCTGGTCGTCTCGACCACGCACGACCCGGCGACACCCCACCAGCAGGGCATCGACCTGGCGAAGGACCTCGGCGGCGTATTGCTCACCTACGAGGGCGTCCAGCACACGGTGTTCTTGCAGGGCGACAGCTGCGTGGACCGCGCGGGCATCGCGTACCTCGTCGACGGAACGGTCCCGCCGGAGGGTGAGCGCTGCCCGCGGCCGTGACTACGCCTGCTGGTGGGTCAGCGACAGCTCGATCATCACCGGGCTGAGGTGCGCGTCCGGGGGCGGGATCTGCACCCACAGCCGGACGAACCGCCGGGGCAGGGTGTCGGAGACCCACACCTTGACGTTCAGGTCCCCGTCGATCTGCTCGAGCACGCTGTGGGCGACGGCGGCCGGCACCCGGCCGTCCACGCGCAGCGCGGCCGCGCCGTCGACGTTCTCGCGTCCCTCGGTCTTCGCGTCGGTCACACCGTCGAGCAGGCGCTTCAGCCCGCCGTGCGGGCCCAGGAACGCGCTCACGGTGTAGGCGTCGGGCAGGGGACCGGCCCAGGAACCGGTCAGCACGTGCCCGTCCTTGACGGTGAAGCCGGACTTCGTGTGCCCGTCCCCGTCCTGGATGTCGGCCGTGCCGTCGGCGGACCCGTGGTCGTCGAGGGTCGCGTCGCCCTCGATCAGCCGGAGCGGGAAGCCCGGCAGGACGCCGTTGACGCCCGCCGCGAAGTGCACGCCCCGCACCGCCGCGAACGACTTCGCCGCCTCGCTGACCAGCTCGGACCCGGCCGGGAACGGCCCGCGCGTGTCCGGTGACCCGGTGCAGCCGGCCGTCAGGAGGAGCACGAGCAGGAAGGCGAGACGGCGCATCCCCCGAGCCTACTGTTGGCCCGATCCTTGCGGACGATGTCCTTCAAGCCACTTTCGGCTCTTCGCGCCCGCGACGACACTGCATGGGTGACTGTCGAGACCCGCCCTGCCCCGAAGCTGCACCGCGCCTGGCTGATCGCCGGTGCCGCCTTCGTCGCGCTGCTCGCCTCCGCCGGCTTCCGGTCCGCGCCCGGCGTCCTCATCGACCCGCTGCACCAGGAGTTCGGCTGGTCCACGGCCACGATCAGTTCGGCCGTCTCGGTCAACCTCGTGCTCTACGGCCTCTTCGCGCCCTTCGCGGCCGCGTTGATGGAGCGGTTCGGCATCCGCCGCGTCTCGGCGACGGCGCTGTTCGTCATCGCCCTCGGCGCGGCCGGCACGGTCTTCATGAGCGCGAGCTGGCAGCTGATCCTGTGCTGGGGCGTGCTGATCGGCGCGGGCACCGGCTCGATGGCGATGAGCTTCGCCGCGACGGTGGCGGCCCGGTGGTTCGTCCGCAGCCGAGGCGTCGTCACCGGCGTGCTGACCGCGGCGGGCGCCACCGGCCAGCTGATCTTCCTGCCGCTCATCGCGAACCTCGCGGTGGGCTCGGGCTGGCGGACGGCGTCGCTGGTGATCGCGATCGCGGCGCTGGCGGTCGTCCCGGTGGTCCTGCTGGTCATCCGCGACCACCCCGCCGACGTCGGCACGACGGCGTACGGCGCACCGGCCGACGCCGAGGTCGCGCGCCCGGCGTCGAAGACCGGCTCGGCCCGGCGTGCGTTGTCGGTCCTCGGCCAGGCCGTCCGCACCCGCACGTTCTGGCTGCTCGCGGTGGGTTTCGCGATCTGCGGCGCGACGACGAACGGCCTGGTCGGCACCCACTTCGTCCCGGCCGCGCACGACCACGGCATGCCCCAGACGACGGCCGCCGGCCTGCTCGCCCTGGTGGGCGTCTTCGACGTGGTCGGCACGATTTTTTCGGGCTGGCTCACCGACCGCGTCGACCCGCGCATCCTGCTCGGCGTCTACTACGCCCTGCGTGGGCTCTCGCTGGCCCTGCTGCCGCAGCTGTTCACCGACTCGGTGCAGCCGAGCATGTGGGCGTTCATCCTGTTCTACGGCCTCGACTGGGTGGCCACGGTCCCCCCGACGGTCGCCCTCTGCGTCCGCGCATTCGGCGACGCGGGCCCGATCGTGTTCGGCTGGGTCTTCGCCTGCCACCAGCTGGGAGCGGCGTTCGCCGCATCGGCGGCGGGCCTGGTCCGCGACCAGCTGGGCAACTACAACGTGGCCTGGTACGCGGCGGCGGTCCTGGCGGTTTTGGCGTCCGTGGCCTCGCTGGCCATCAAGCGGGCGAAGAAGCCCGTCCCGGTACTCGCGAGCTGACTTCGTCACCCTCGGCGCGTCGTGAAACATCCCGTTAACACGCTGTCGTTAGGGTGCGGCCATGGATCGCCAGCAGGAATTCGTGCTCCGCACGCTCGAGGAGCGCGACATCCGTTTCGTCCGTCTCTGGTTCACCGATGTGCTGGGGTTCCTCAAGTCCGTCGCGGTCGCCCCGGCCGAGCTCGAAGGCGCCTTCACCGAAGGGATCGGCTTCGACGGCTCGGCCATCGAGGGCTTCGCCCGCGTCTACGAGTCGGACATGGTCGCCAAGCCCGACCCGGCCACCTTCCAGGTCCTGCCGTGGGAGACACCGGACGGCGGCCCGTACTCGGCCCGCATGTTCTGCGACATCGCGATGCCGGACGGCTCGCCGTCGTGGGCCGACCCGCGGCACGTCCTGCGGCGCCAGCTGTCGAAGGCCGCCGAAGCGGGTTTCACCTGCTACGTGCACCCGGAGATCGAGTTCTTCCTCCTCTCGACCCTGCCGGACGACGGCAGCGAGCCGGAGCCCGCGGACAACGGCGGCTACTTCGACCAGGCCAGCCACGCCACGGCGACGCACTTCCGCCGGCACGCCATCGAGACCCTCGAGGCGATGGGCATCTCGGTCGAGTTCAGCCATCACGAAGGGGCACCGGGCCAGCAGGAGATCGACCTCCGCTACGCCGATGCGCTGACGATGGCCGACAACGTGATGACGTTCCGCTACGTCGTCAAGGAGGTCGCCCTGACCCAGGGCGTGCGCGCGACGTTCATGCCGAAGCCGTTCACGGACCAGCCCGGCTCGGGCATGCACACCCACATCAGCCTGTTCGAAGGCGATCGCAACGCCTTCTACGACGCCGAGGACCCGCACGAGCTGTCGGAGACCGGCAAGGCGTTCGTCGCCGGCCTGCTGCACCACGCCAAGGAGATTTCCGCGGTCACCAACCAGTGGGTGAACTCCTACAAACGCCTGATCAGCGGCAGCGAAGCGCCGACGACGGTCTCGTGGGGCCGGGCGAACCGCTCCGCGCTCGTCCGCGTCCCGATGTATTCACCCGGAAAGGCGTCATCGCGACGGGTGGAGATCCGTACGTTGGACTCGGCGTGCAACCCGTACCTGGCGTACTCGGTCATCCTGGCCGCCGGGCTGAAGGGGATCGAGAAGGGCTACGAGCTGCCGCCGCCCGCCGAGGACAACATCTGGCAGCTGAGCGAGTCCGAACGGCGCGCCGCCGGGTACTCGCAGCTGCCCCAGAACCTGGGAGAGGCGCTGGCCGAGATGGAGAAGTCCGAGCTCCTGCCGGAAGCGCTCGGCGAGCACGTCTACGACTTCTTCCTCCGCAACAAACGCGTGGAGTGGGACAACTACCGCAGCGCGGTCACCCCGTACGAGCTCCGAACCCTGCTGCCGGTGCTCTGATGGGGCGGCGGCCGGTGTTCCTCTCGATCCTGGCCGCCGCACTCGTGTTCGTCCCCGCGGCGCCCGCTGTGGCGTCG